>JBDNIX010000040.1:0-13743 GCA_041688045.1 Nitriliruptoraceae bacterium | reverse complement strand
CCGGGCGGCAGTGTCGCAACTATGCGACCGACGGCGCTCTGTGCCGGGTCCACGTCGTCCAGCAGTCCGAGCAACCCCCGTCCGGTGGGGCGACGACTGCGGGTGGGGCGACGACTGCGGGTGGGGCGGCGACTGCGGGTGGGGCGACGACTGCGGGTGGGACGGCGACTGCGGGTGGGGCGGCGACAGCGGGTGAGGCGACGACGCCCGGGGAAGACGCCCCGCGGACGGGATCGGCGGGCACGTCAGGTCCCGACGGATCTCCCCACGACGACCGCGATGCGGCCGGCCCCGGTGACGCGTACGAGCGGATCGCCGAGGAGGTCCGTCGCCGTGGTTGGCGGGCGGCCGTGGACGGTCTTGCAGCGCTGGATGCCGTGGACGCGGACGCGTGGGCGCAGGAGCTGACGGCACTGGCGGCCTTCTTCCGGCGGCGGCTGACGGGTGACTACGAGATCGACGACTTCGGCTTCGACGAGGATCTGACCACCAACCTGTTGATGCCGCTGGTGCGGCCGCTGCACCGTCACTATTGGCGGGTCGCCTCCCACGGCGTCGACCATCTACCGGCTCAGGGTGGGGGGCTGGTCGTGGCCAACCACGCCGGTACCTTGCCGATCGATGCGATCATCACGCGCCTTGACATCTTCGATCGAACGGGCCGTCACGCCCGTGAACTGGGGGCGGACCTGGCCTTCCGCACGCCGTTCGTGGGGGAGTGGGCGCGCAAGACCGGCGCCACGTTGGCCTCCGGGGACGACGCGGACCGTCTGCTGGCTGCCGGCGAACTCGTTGCCGTCTGGCCGGAGGGCTTCAAGGGGCTGGGCAAACCCTGGAAGGACCGCTACAAGCTGCAGCGGTTCGGGCGTGGAGGGTTCGTGGCGACGGCCCTGCGGGCGCAGGTGCCGATCGTGCCGACGGCGATCGTCGGCAGCGAAGAGATCTACCCCATGATCTACGACCTGCGTCTGGTCGCACGCGCGCTCGGGGTGCCCTACTTCCCGATCGTGGCCCAGATGCTCGCCGTGCCGGTGTTCGGACCCCTGGCGCTGCTTCCCCTCCCGTCCAAGTGGATCATCGAGTACGGCGATCCCATCGATACCACGGAGTTCGGCCCCGAAGCCGCAGATGATCCGATGACGGTCTTCGACCTGACCGACCGGGTCCGAGACACCATCCAGACCATGGTGCACCGCAACCTCATGGGCCGCCGATCGGTGTTCCTCTAGGGGTCCCCACGGAGCCTCTGGGGGTCCCCACGGAGCGCTTTCCGCCGTCGGCGACGGCCCGTTGCGGTCTACAGGTTGGTGGCCTGGAGAAGCTGGACGACGGTGGCGACCACGATGAGCAGCAGCAGCGCCACCAGGGCGATCGCTGTGCCGTTGCGCATGTCGTCTCCTTCGAGCATCGGACCTCAGACGGTCGGCGGACCGACCGTCGGCTGGTCGGCGTCATCCTCGCCCGATCCGGGAGCGGAGGTGACGACGTCCGCACGTCCGAGCACCTCCTGGATCGGGGCGCCGTCGAGCAGCGCCTCGCACTTCTGTCGCTCCTGGCGGAGGTAGCCCACCAGTGCGGCGCGGTCGTCGAGGTAGCGCCGGCAGTCGAGCTCGAGGGTGATGGAGCGGGCGTGGGGCGCATCGCGCTCGGCGGTCCGTCGACCGACGGTGTGCAGAAAGCTGCCCAACGGGAGCTTGCCGTGCCCCAGCGGAGCGTGGCTGTCGCGCCCACCGCCGCGGTAGTCCGAGACATGCAGATGGACTGCCCGGTCCGCGAGCAGTTCATACGCCTCGTTGATATCCACCTCGGCGACCCCGAAGTGGCTGGTGTCGAGCACGAGATGGCGGAAGGGCTCGAGGTGTTCCGGGCGGGTGTAGCGGTGAAACCGGACCGGGCGCCCGCCGACGGTGACCGGGTAGAGGTTCTCGACCCCGATGCGGGTGTTGGTCCGTTCCGCCAGGGCGTCACCATCCTCGACCAGCCAGCGATGGAACGCCCGCTGCCACCGGAACGGCGGGTGCACGATCATGAGGTCCGCGCCGATCTCGCCGGCCAGTGCGACCGACCGCTCGGCCTTGACGATCAGGTCGGTGTCGTACACCCGGCGGGTCAGCAGCAGGAACGGGCCGTGGACCACCGGGATGGCCACGCCCTCCCGCGAGGCGGCGGTCAGCACCCGATCGGCGTGCTGGGTCGTCGGGTCCTGGGTGACCATCAACTCGGCGCCGTCGTAGCCGGCTTCGGCGATCACGGCCAGCGCCCAGTCCAGGGGACGGGCGAACATTGGGCCGGTGGAGGCGAGGATGGTCATGCCCGCGACGGTAGCGGCGCAGGGCGTGAACCTCAGGCCGCCGGTAGGCGGAACACCTGGGTCACCCACAGCTGGTCGTCGTCCACGATGACCCCGATGCCCACGTCGGTCCACGCTGGGTCGAGCAGATTGCGGTGGTGCTCCGGCGATGCGACGAACGCGCGGTCCGTGGCTGCGCTCCCGAGCGTCGGCCACGCAGAGTGGTGATTTGAGCACGAAGTGTGGTTGTCCGTCCGGGAGGGCGCGCCGGTAGGTGCCGCTGGTGCGCCGGGACGCACACCCGACCGCTGACGCGGCTGGTTAGGCTGACCCCTCCCGGTCCCTCACGGCCCACCGGGAGACGTGGAGGCGATCCGTGTCCGAGGTGTCCCCAGCGGTCCGACATGCGGACCAGCCGGTCGACGTCGCCGCCCGCCTGCGCCGCACGGCGGCGGAGTTCCCCGACCATGTCGCGCTGCGGTGGCATGATGGACAGTGCACCTACGCCGAGCTCCACGCCCGCGTCGATGCCGCCACCGCCGCCCTGCAGGATCTGAAGGTGGCCCCGGGGGACCGGGTCGCCCTGGTGCTCGGAACCACACCCACGTTCGTGGAGGTGGCCGCAGCCGTGCTGCGAGCCGGCGCCGCCATGGTTCCGCTGTTGACCGGCCTGGCCCCGGACGAGTTGCGCTACGCGATCACCGACAGCCAGGCCACGCTGGTGGTGGTCGGTCCCGAACGCGCCGAAGCGGTCCTTGCGCTGCGCGACGACCTGCCGGACACCACCCGGATCGTGCTGGCGGACGTGGATGCGGACGACCTGTCCAGCGACGTCGAGGTGGCACGCTGGGCCGATCTGACGGCGACCGCCACGCAGCCGGCGGTGGTGGAGCGGGCTCTGGACGACCTGGCCGCCCTGGTCTACACGTCCGGCACCACGGGACGGCCCCGCGGCGCGATGCTCACCCGCGGCAATCACGCTGCGAACCAGGACCAGAGCCTGGCCGGTCGGTTCCAGATCACGGACAGCGACGTCGTGCTGCTCGTGCTGCCGCTCGCGCACATCTACTCGCTGAACGTCGGCCTGGGCGCGTCGATCACCGCGGGCGCCACCATGGTGCTGGTCGAACGGTTCGATCCCGCGCTCGTCCTCGATGCGATCGCGGACAATCAGGTCACGGTCGTGCTGGGTGCCCCGCCGATGTACGTGGCGTGGCTGCAGTCGGGTCTGCTGGACACCGCCGACATGTCGAGCGTCCGCCTGGCCGTCTCCGGTGCCGCGCCCCTGCCCGTCCCGATCGTCCACTCGTTCTACGAGCTGACCGGGTTGACCATCGAGGAGGGCTACGGGCTCACCGAAGCCGGCCCCAGCGTCAGTTCCACCTCGATGTCTCCCGTGCCGATCCCGGGATCGGTCGGTCAGCCCCTGCCGGACATCGAACTCCGTCTGGTCGACGCCAACGGCAGGGACGTGGAGACGGGGGACGACGGCGAGGTGTGGGTGCGAGGCCCCAACGTGTTCATCGGCTACTGGAACGACCCCGACGCCACCGCGGCGGCCCTCACCCCCGACGGGTGGTTGCGGACCGGGGACGTCGGAATGCGGGACGGCGACGGGATGCTCTACCTCGTCGACCGCCTGCAGGACCTGGTCATCGTCAACGGTTTCAACGTCTACCCCCGCGAGGTCGAGCGTGTCCTGCTCGACTCCGGGCAGCTCGCCCAGGCTGCTGTCGTCGGCGTCCCGCACTCGCTCACCGGCGAGGCGCCGCAGGCGTACGTCGTGGCCCTGCCAGATGTGACGGTGGACGTCGACGGCCTGCAGGCCCACTGTCGCACGCAACTGGCCCGCTACAAGTGCCCCACCAGCATCGAGGTGGTGGACTCCCTGCCGACGACGGCCACCGGCAAGATCCGCCGGATCGACCTCCGCGAGGGCGGCTAGGCGTGCGGCGCCGTGCAGGGACCCACGTCCCCGAGGTGGTCGTCTACGGCCGTGCCCGCTGCGGGTTGTGTCGCTCTGCCGAGGACATCGTCGCCCGTGAGGCCCGTCGCGCGACCATCCGTACGGTGGATGTCGACTCCTCGGAGGAGCTGGTGGTCCGCTACGGCGTGCGGGTGCCGGTGGTGACCGTGGATGGGGTGGAGGTCGCCGAACTGGAGGTGTCGCCCGGCACCGTTCGTCGTGCCGTGCGGGCGGCGCGGCGGTGAACCGAGTTGGGACCTTCGACGTGGCGACATAGCCTGCTGGCCACGGCGTGCAGCGCGCCGACCATCGTCGACGAAGGGGACCGCGTGGGCGGCCGACGGATCCCGGAGGCCACGGTGGCGCGGTTGCCGCTGTATCTCCAGGTGCTGGTCGAGGCGTCCGAGATCGGTACCGCCACGCTGTCCAGCGACGAACTGGCACAGGGTTCAGGCCTGAATTCCGCCAAGGTCCGTAAGGATCTGTCCTTCCTGGGGACCTACGGCACGCGTGGTGTCGGCTACGCGGTGGCGGAGCTCACCACGGAGATCTCGCAGGTGTTGGGGCTGGCGGACGACCGGGCCGTGGTCATCGTCGGTGTCGGGAACCTGGGCAGTGCGCTGGCCGGCTACGACGGGTTCGACCGGCGCGGGTTCCGCGTCGTGGCGTTGCTCGACGCCGAGCCCGATCGGATCGGCACCCGGGTGGGGCGGCACGTGGTCGAGCCCGCCACCGAGCTGGCGGCGATCGTCCGGGAGCGCCAGGTCACGTTCGCGGTCATCTCCGTGCCGGCAGCGTCCGCGCAGACTGTGGCGGATGAAGCGGTCGATGCGGGCGTCACGGCGCTGCTGAACTTCGCCCCGACACATCTGGTGCTTCCGGATCACGTGACGTGCCGCACCGTGGATCTGTCCAGGGAACTGCAGATCCTCTCGTTCTACGAGCAGATGACCGGCCAGTCCTCCGCGGCCGCCGGCTGAGCCGTCGGCCGACGGCGGGGATCGCCTGCGCGCCTGAGCGTCTGTCGGCGCCTCCGCCTTGGGTCCCCCGTCCGGCGGTCGATACGCTGGAGCCCCAGCGTGTACGCGCCGGCGGGTTCGTGTCCCTCGATCCCGCCGCCCCACCGATGAAGGTGCCGCACCGCATGTCTCTGATCGTCGTCGGGTGCAGCCACCGCAGCGCCGACCTGTCGCTGTTGGAGCGCTTGGCGGTGCCGGCGGACGAGCTCCCCAAGCTGCTGCGGTCCCTGACCGATCTCGAGCACGTCAGCGAGGCCGCGGTCCTTTCCACCTGCAACCGCGTGGAGATCTACGCATCGGTCACCAAATTTCATCCGGGACTGCACGAACTCCACGCCTGGCTCGCCGCACGTGGCGACATCCACCCGCAGGACCTCGACGTCCTGCAGTACAACCTGCACGACGACCGCGCGGCCGCCCACCTGTTCGCCGTGGCCGGCGGGCTGGACTCGATGGTCGTCGGTGAGCGGCAGATCGCCATGCAGGTCAAGCAGTCGCTGGAGGTCGCCCGCACGGAGGGCACGGCCCGCCGTGTTCTGCAGCGCGTCTTCAATCAGGCGGTCAACGTCGGCCGCCGACTCCGGGCGGAGACCTCGATCTCGGAAGGCGCGTCGTCGATGGTGGACGTCGGCCTGGACGCCGTCGCCCGCCGGCGGGGCGGGTCACTGGCGGGTCACCGTGTCGCGCTCGTCGGGGCCGGGAAGATGGGTGCGCTGACCGCTGACCGCCTTGCGGGGCTGGACGTCGCACAGGTCGACGTGTGGAACCGAAGCAACGACAAGGCGGGCCGTTTGGCGGCTCGCGTCGACGGCAACGTGGTCGCTGCCGGCCGCCTGGGTGACGCGATCGCCGCGGCGGACGTTGTGGTCTGCACGACGGGTGCGGCGGAACCGGTCATCGATGTGGACATGGTCCGCCGAGCGGTGGCGGGGCGCACCGACGGGCAGCCGCTGGTGCTGCTCGATCTGGCGGTGCCGCGCAACGTTGCGCGGGGCTGTGCGGACATCGATGGCGTCGAGGTGGTGGATGTCGCCTCCGTCCGCGAGTTGGTCGACAGCGGCACCACCGGTGCCGTGGTCGCGGAGGCCCGCGCGATCGTCGACGAGGAAGCGGGACGGTTCCTGGCCTGGACGCGGGCCAGTCTGATCGAACCCACCATCCGTGATCTGCGTTCCCACGCCGAAGATGTGCGGCAGGACGAGCTCGATCGGTTGGCCAGGAAGCTCGCCACACTGGACGACCGGCAACGCGACGCGGTCGATGCGTTGACGCGTGGCATCGTCAACACCCTGCTCCACGGGCCCACGGTCCGGTTGAAGGATCTGGCGAACGCCGGCGACGCCGAACGGCACGCGGACGCACTCCGCGATCTGTTCGACCTCGACGACTGACACATGGTTGCCACCCCCCAACGCGGGGCCTGGCGGATCGCCACCCGCCGGTCCGCACTCGCCCAGGTCCAGGCCACCCAGGTGGCCGATGCGCTGACGGCTGCCACCGGGCGGCCCTGCGAACTGGTGCCGTTGGCCACCACCGGTGATGAACATCCCGACCGCGCCATCGAGGCGTTCGACGCCAAGGGCCTGTTCGTCGACCACACCCGACAGGCCGTGCTGTCCGGGGACTGCCACATCGTCGTGCATTCCTACAAGGACCTGCCGACCGCGCCCGTCGCCGGGTTGATGATCGGGGCGGTGCCTGCCCGGGTCGACCCCCGTGACGCGCTGGTGACCGCGGAGGGGTGGCGGCTGGCGGACCTACCTCGGGATCAACAGATCGTGATCGGGACGTCGTCGATGCGACGCCGCGCTCAGATCCAGCGCCACCGACGCGACATCCTCGTACAGCCGATCCGGGGAAACATCGGGACCCGGCTGGGCAAGGTTGCGGACGGCGAACTGCACGGCATCGTGATCGCGATCGCCGGCCTGCTGCGCCTGCGACCGGAGGTCAAGGGGCTCACGGCGGTGCCCTTGGAGCACGGTGAGATGCTGCACGCCCCGGCGCAGGGCGCCCTGGCGATCGAGTGTCGTGACGACGACGACGTCACGCGTGTGGCGCTCGGCACCATCGACGACGCCACCAGCCGCACCGAGGTGCGCGCGGAGCGGGAGATGCTGCGGGTTCTGGAGGGTGGCTGCACGGCACCGATCGGCGCGCATGCCGAGCTGCGGCGCAGCGCGGCGGGCGACGACCGCCTCGTCCTGCTCGGGATGGTGGCCGACCCCAACGGCACCCGGATGCACCGAGCGTCCCACGAGGCCGCCGGGGATCAGGCGGAGAAGCTCGGCCGTGCCATGGCGGTGACGCTTCTGGACGACGGTGCCGACCGGATCCTCGACCGTGTGCAGGCTGCGACGGAGCCGGATCCGAACCGGTGATGCGCGCGGCGGCCGATCACGATCGACCGCACCAAGGAGCATCCAGGATGACGGAGCGTGAGACCGGCGCGGCCGGCCCGCTGGCCGGGTGGCGTGTGCTCGTGCCGCGCGCCCAGGGGCAGGCGGGAGCGCTGTCGCGACGGATCCGTGCGGTGGGCGGGGATCCCGTGGAGGCGCCGGTCCTGATCATCGAACCCGGCGACGTCCTGGCGCTGGAGCAGGCGGTCCGAGACCTGGCGGACGGTGCGTTCCAGGCGGTCTGCTTCACCTCGCCCAACGGGGTGGACGGGGTTCGTGCGGCCCTGGAATCAACCGGCACGGAGGCCGAAGCGGTCCGCAACGTGGAGATGATCGCCTGCGTCGGTCCTGGGACCGCGCGCGCATTGCAACGCCGGCTGGGCCTGGAAGCGGACCTGGTCCCGGAGACCGCGACGACCTCGGCGTTGGCCGCGGCCGTCCCGCGGGGATCCGGGCGGGTCCTGTTGCCGCGGGCGGACATCGCCAGCCCCGTTCTCCCCGACGTGCTGCGCGACAAGGGCTACGAGCCCGTCGAGGTCGTCGCCTACCGGACCGGCCGACCGTCGTCGCTGCCCGATGGCCTGCCGGCGGCGCTCGAGGCGGGCCGCATCGACCTGATCGCGGTCGCGTCACCATCGACGGCCCGCCACCTGGTCGCCCTGGCCGGGGACGTGGTGCGCACTGCGCGGATCGTGACGATCGGGCCGGTCACGACCGCGGCCTGTGACGCCCTGGGCCTGCCGGTGTCGGCAGAAGCCGACCCGCACACCATCGACGGCCTGGTCGTCGCGTTGGCGCGCGCCATCGGCTGACGCGTCATGGACGGGCGCTGAAGTGCTCCGATCACGTCAGTAGGCTGCCGCGCTCCAGGTGAGGAGTCGGTGGTGGGCAGCATCAAGCAGCATCCGGTGGTGCGCACGGCGCTCGCGGTCCAGAAGCGCTACAAGGCCGATGCCGCGGATCAGTTGGCTGCCGCGATCGGGTTCTTCGGGTTCCTGTCGTTGGTTCCGTTGCTGCTGCTGGCGGTCGCTGCCGCAGGCTTCGTCTACGCCGATCCCGCCGATCAGGCCCGCGTGGCGCTCGCCCTGACCGAGGCTCTTCCGGGGTTCGAGGCCACGCTCGGTGACGGAGGGTCGGACACCGGTGTCGCGTCGCTGGTCGACACCGTCGTCGACAATCGCGGCACCGTGGGGCTGATCGGTGTCATCGCCCTGCTGCTGGCTGGTCTTCGGGTGATCGCCGCGGCCATGGCGGCCACCCGGGTCGTGTTCCGCGGCGACGTCGTCTCCGGGGTCATGGGGTGGCTGAAGAAGCTCGGGTCCATGGTGGTGCTGGGCCTGACCGCACTGTTGGCCGTGGCCGGGTCGTCGCTCGCCGGTTTCACGCCAGACGTGGTGCCGCGACCCGTGACGGTCGTCATCGCACTGGTGGTGGCGTTCGTGTTCGACCTCGTCCTGTTCCTGGCCGCCTATCGCATGCTGTCGACCACGACCTCGATGCGGATCCGCCAACTGCTGCCCGGCGCGATCCTCGGCGCCATCGGGTGGGCGCTGCTGAAGACGCTGGGGGCCACCTACGTCAGCGGGCAGGTGGAGAGCGCCAACGCGCTGTACGGCACGCTGGGTGGTGTCATCGCGCTGATGCTGCTGCTCTACCTCGCGGGTCGGCTGTACCTGTACGGCGCGGAACTGTCCGCGGTGCTGGTCGAGAGCCGCGACGGCTCGCTGCGACTCCCCGCTGAGCCGGACGACAATGCCGAGTCCGCCGGCCACGTCGGAGCAGACGGCCACCTGGTTGCGTCGTCCAACGCGGCGTCGGTAGCGGACGATGGTCCTCCGCCAATTCCGCGCCGGGCCCACGCAGCTGCGGTGGCTGATCCCGGTCCACATCGTCCGACGGGCACGCCGGGGGACGACACGCGAACCCGACTCGAGGCCGCGGACACGCTGCGGCTCGAGGAGCAACAGGACGCCGATCGCGGGAGGCGGGCGCGGACGGCCATCGCCTTCGGGGTGGCGGCGGCGGCGATCGTCACGGGGTGGCGCATGCTCGGCCCCGACCGCAGCGCCTGACAGCTCGTCGATGCCCGGAACGCGTGGCCGGGCCGTATCCCGGCATCGTCCGGACAGTAGGCTCGTGTCCGTCCCCGTCCGAGGTTGCCCGTGAGCGGCTTTCCCACCGTGCGTCTGCGCCGTCTCCGTCGTACGGCCGCGCTGCGGCAGGCGTTCACCGAGACCCGGCTGCACCCGGCCGCGCTGGTCCTCCCGGTCTTCGTCAAAGAGGGCCTGCGCGAACCCGGTGCGATCCCGTCGATGCCTGGTGTCGGGCAGCACACGATCGCGTCGGTCACCGCTCTGGCCACGCAGGCGCGTGATGCGGGGGTGGGCGGCGTCTTGCTGTTCGGGATTCCGGCGACGAAAGATGCCATCGGATCCTCGGGATGGGACCCCGCCGGCCCCGTGCCGACCGCTGCTGCCGCGATCCGCGATGCGGTCGGCGACGACCTGGTGCTCTGGGCCGACGTCTGCCAGTGTGAGTACACCGACCACGGCCACTGTGGACCGTTGACCGACCACGGCGTCGTCGACAACGATGCTGCCGTGGAGCTCTACGTCCGCGACGCCCTGGCGTACGCCGATGCCGGGGTCGACCTGGTGGCGCCGTCCGGGATGATGGACGGGCAGGTCGCGGCTATCCGCCGTGGACTGGACGGCGGCGGCCACCGGGACGTCGGCATCGTCGCCTATGCGGCCAAGTACGCGTCCGCCTTCTACGGCCCCTTCCGCGACGCCGCGGAGTCCACCATGGTGGCCGGTGACCGCGCCAGCCACCAGATGGATCCCGGTAATCGCCGCGAGGCGGCTCGCGAACTGGCGCTGGACGAGGCCGAGGGGGCCGACGTGCTGATGGTCAAGCCGGCCTTGCCGTACCTCGACGTCATTGCGGACGCCCGGCACCGCTTCGACCTGCCCGTGGCGGCCTACCAGGTCTCCGGTGAGTACGCGATGGTGCTGGCGGCCGCCGAGCGGGGCTGGGTGGACGGTGACGCGGCGATGCGTGAAGCCGTCGGCTCGATCCACCGCGCCGGTGCCGACGTGGTCCTGAGCTATGCGGCGTTGGATCTCGCGCGGAGCGCCGGGTGACCGACCCGACCGACCCTGCAGGGCGCTCGTCCGTGGTCCCGTCGTGGCTCAGCGACGTGCCGCTGGCACACCGTGGCCTGCACGGTGACGGGGTCGTCGAGAATTCACGCGCGGCCTTTGCTGCGGCCAAGGCGGTGGGCTATGGGGTGGAACTGGACGTCAGAACCAGCGCGGACGGTGTGCCGGTGGTCTTTCACGACGACACGCTCCAGCGGCTGGCCGGAACGGCGGACGAGCTCGCCGAGCTGACCGCGGCCGAGCTGGGGCAGGTCCGGCTCGCGGGCACCGACGAGGGCATCCCCACACTGGAGGAGGCGCTGCAGGTGCTGGAAGCCACTCCCGTGATGGTGGAGCTCAAGACGACGAGGCTGCGCGCGGGGACGATGGAAGCGGGGGTTGCCGCCCTGCTCGACCACCACGACGGACCGGCCTGTGTCGCCAGCTTCAACCCGGTGGCCCTGCGGTGGTTCCGGCGGAACGCCCCCGACGTGCTGCGGGTGCTGACGGGCACGGGGGTCGTCGCGTCCGGCGCCAGGGGGATCGTGCTGCGCCGGATGGCGGACCTCAAGGACGCGCACTCGATCGCACCCAGTGCGATCAGCTACGACCTCGACAGCCTGCCCCATCCCGCGGTCGACCGATGGCGGGCCGATGGCGGGGTGGTCATCACCTGGACGGTGACCGACGACCGGGGCCTCGCACGCGCCCGGGACCTGGCCGACAACATCATTTTCGAGCACGTCCGACCCTGACGGTGCCGCCGCCGGCGTGCCTCGATGCCGTGCGGATGCCCGGACGGTCGATCACGCTCCCTACCCTCGGCCCAACGACCGCGAACGAGGAGGCACGCCGTTGGACACCCCCGTTTCCGCCGAACTGTTCGAACGTGCGCGGGCAGTGATCCCGGGTGGTGTCAACTCGCCGGTCCGGTCGTTCGGAAGTGTCGGGGGGACGCCCCGTTTCATCGACCGGGGGGAGACCGGCCGACTGATCGACGTCGACGGCAACGACTACGTCGATCTCGTCAACTCGTGGGGCCCGTTGCTGTTCGGGCACGCCCGACGCGAGGTCGTGGCCGCAGCGACGGCCGCGCTGGAGCGTGGGTCGTCGTTCGGGGCGCCCACGCGAGGCGAGGTGGAGCTTGCGGAGGCCATCATCGCCGCGGTGCCGTCGATCGAGAAGGTCCGGCTGGTGAATTCGGGCACGGAAGCGGCGATGTCCGCCGTCCGGCTCGCACGCGGGGCCACCGGGCGCTCGAAGCTGCTGAAGTTCGTCGGGCACTACCACGGCCATTCCGATGCGCTGCTGGTGGCCGCTGGATCCGGCGTTGCCACGCTCGGCATTCCGGGGTCGCCCGGGGTCACGCCGGGGGCCGTCGCCGACACGGTGCTGGTGCCGTGGAACGACCGCGATGCCGTTGCTGCGGCGGTGGACCGGCACGCAGACGACCTGGCCGCGATCCTGTGCGAGCCCGTCCCGGCGAACATGAACCTGGTGCCGCCCGACGAAGGCTTCCTCGCGTTCCTGCGCGAGCAGGCGGACCGCAGCGGCGCCGTGCTCTTCTTCGACGAGGTCATCAGCGGGTTCCGCATGGCGCGTGGTGGCGCACAGGCATTCCATGACGTCGTGCCCGACATCACGGTGCTGGGCAAGATCGTCGGCGGTGGCTTGCCCCTGGCCGCCTTCGGGGGGCGCGCGGACCTGATGGAACAGTTGGCGCCCGACGGCCCCGTCTACCAGGCCGGCACGCTGTCGGGGAACCCGGTCGCGGTTGCCGCAGGGAACGCGCAGCTGAGCCTGTTGACCGACGAGGTGTACGACCGCGTCGGCACCGTGACCGACCACGTGGTGGCCGCATTCACGACGGCGTTCGCCGATGCGGGAGTCACGGCGCAGGTGATCCATCACGGCACCTTGGCCGGGGTCGTCTTCGCCGACACGCCTCCGACCCACTATGACCAGGTCGCCGCGGCCGATCATGCCGCCTACGCCACGTTCTTCCATGCCATGCTGGATCAGGGGGTCTACCTCGCTCCGTCGAGCTATGAGGTGCTGTTCACCTCGACCGCGATGGATGATGACGCACTCGCCCGAGTGGCAGACGCTGCGGCCGTCGCTGCCCGGGCGGTGGCGCGCCGGTGACACCCGTTCGGTAGGGCGATCTGCGCGCCGACCGGCAGCGACTACCGCGGGCGTTTGTTGGGTCTTCGCTCCGGTTGGTACCTTTGGCCCTACCGACGGGGCCGCAGTGCGGCATCGGCATCCCACGTCGCACGGCGTGGGCACCAGAAGGGACGTGACGGTGCTCCAGTGGTTTGCAGAGTTCTTCGGGGCGCTGCCCGAGGTGTTCCGCGCCGTCTACGAATTCGGTGACCCCGCCAACGTCGGGCGAGGCTACGTCGGTGGTGCGATCACCCTGCTGTGGGTCGGCCCGATGTTCGCGTTGCCGCTCTGGCTGGCCAAGATCACCTACGGCAAGCGCGAATGGGTGTCCGCGACCATGGGCGTGGTGGCCGCCACCTCGCTGATGTGGTGGATCCACGGCGTGCTGCCGCACGCGTGGATCCAGTTCTCGTCGTCCAACGCCAACCTTCTGGAAGGCACGATCATTCCCGCGACCGTGGGCATCGAGATCCCGGCCGACTCACCGTTGGTCGAGGAGGCCTACCGGTTGGACATCGCCTCGAGCTTCTACAATGTCGTCACCGAGAGCGTGCTGACCGGACTGATGCTGGGCGGGATCGCGGTGACGATCTGGCTGGGATTGCGGGTGCAACGCAAACTTCCGAAGACCCTCGCGACCGGCGAGGTCAAGCCAGAGTCCGGCGGATACAAGTAACGCCGTCAGCCACCAAAGGCTCGACACAGACCAGATACGCGACGCAGAAAGGAGGAGTTCATGGGAAAGACCGACAAGGGTCAACAT
>JBDNIX010000039.1:0-6879 GCA_041688045.1 Nitriliruptoraceae bacterium | reverse complement strand
CTTCTGCGTGCCCTGCACCGAGCGGATGCGCCGCTTCAGCTGCCGGATCTGGCCGCTGCCTGCCACCTGTGCCTCCTTGTGGGTCCGGGGTCGACCGGGCCGGGTCCGTCACGACACGCGACGGACCAGCGGGTCAGTCCACGGACTCGCTGCTGGCCGCCATCGCGTCCCAGCCTTCGTCGGACTCCTCGACGTCTTCCACGACCGACGCCTGGAACGTCTCGTGGAAGGCGTCGATGGCATCGGTGATCTGTTCGCGCAGGTCGTCGGTCAACTTGCTCCGACGCAGCGATGCAAGGATCTCACCGTGACGCGATCCGAGGTACTCGTGGAGCTCGCGCTCGTAACGCCGCACGTCGCCGATCGGGGCTTCGTCGAGCTTGCCTGTCGTCACCGCCAACACCGAGGCGACCTGCAGCTCGACGGCCAACGGCTGGTACTGGGGCTGCTTGAGGATCTCCACCACACGCTGTCCACGTGCGATCTGACGTTGGGACGCCTGGTCCAGATCCGACCCGAACTGGGCGAAGGCTTCGAGTTCGCGATACTGGGCGAGTTCGAGCCGCACGGTGCCGGACACTGCCTTCATGGCCGGCCGCTGAGCCGACCCCCCGACGCGGGACACCGAGACGCCGGCGTTCATGGCCGGTCGCACTCCCTGGAAGAACAGGTCCGTCTCCAGGAAGATCTGCCCGTCGGTGATCGAGATCACGTTGGTCGGGATGTAGGCGGAAACGTCGTTGGCCTTGGTCTCTACGATCGGCAGGGCGGTCATCGACCCGCCGCCGAGTTCATCGTTGAGCTTGGCGGCACGCTCCAACAGCCGGCTGTGCAGGTAGAAGACGTCACCCGGGTACGCCTCGCGACCGGGAGGGCGACGCAGCAGCAGCGACAGCTGGCGATAGGCATCGGCCTGCTTGGACAGGTCGTCGTAGATGATCAGGGCGTGGTCACCCTTGTACATCCAGTTCGCGCCGATGGCGGCACCCGTGTATGGGGCGATGTACTGGAACGGCGCCGGCGACGAGGCGGGTGCCGAAACCACGGTGGTGTATTCGAGCGCGCCGTACTGCTCCAGGGTCGCCACGACCTGAGCGATCGTTGAACCCTTCTGACCGATCCCCACATAGATGCACTTGACGGCTTCGTCGGTGCCCCACAAGGCCTTCTGGTTGATGATCGTGTCGATGGCGATCGCGGTCTTCCCGGTCTGCCGGTCGCCGATGATCAACTCCCGCTGCCCGCGACCGATCGGCGTCATCACGTCGATCACCTTGATGCCGGTCTGTAGCGGCTCACCGACCGGTTGGCGATCGACGACGCCGGGGGCCTGGACCTCCAACGCCCGTTCGCCGTCGAGCTTGTCCGCGTCCAAGGGGCCCTTGCCGTCGATCGGCTGGCCAAGCGGGTCGACCACGCGACCGAGCATGGCATCCCCGACGGGTACCGACAGCACCCGTTCGGTACGCCGCACCGTCTGGCCTTCTTCGATGCTGGCGGCCTCCGAGAAGATCGCGGCACCGATCTCGTGCTCATCGAGGTTCATGGCCATGCCGAACACGCCGTTGCCGAAGTCGAGCAGCTCGTTGGCCAGGGTGCCGGGCAGCCCGCTGACGCGGGCGATGCCGTCGCCCGTGGACAGCACCCGCCCAACCTGCTCGGTGGCGAGGTCCGGCTCGTAGCCTTCCAGCATCCGCTGGATCGCGTCGGAGATATCCTCCGACCGGATCGTCAGGTCAGCCATCTGGGTCTTCTTCCTCGTGGTCGGTGCGGAGATGCGCCCCGCGCGAGCGGTGGCGGATGCACGTGGGGTCAGGCGCCCGCGCGGGTGCGCAGGGCGCTGAGTCGGTTCGCCAGGGAGCCGTCGATGACGGTGTCGCCGATGGTGGCACGGACGCCGCCTACGACGGACTCGTCGACGTAGACCTTGAGCTCGAGCTTGCGGCCGGTCGCGCGCTCCAGCGCCGCCTTGAGCGCCTGCTTGCGGGCATCGTCGATCGGCACCGCGACGTAGACCTCAGCAAGCTCTTCCTCGCGGGCGGCGGCGGCGCGGCGGGCCACTTCCTCGGCCACGGCCGTCAGCTCACCGACGCGGTCGGCAGCGATGATCATCGCCAGGCACGACCGGGTGGCCGGGTGTGCAGCGGCGAGGACGTCGGACTCGACGAATGTCAGGCGACGACCGACCGGCAGATTGGTGTCCGTCAGCTGTCGGCGCAACGGCTCGTTGCCCTCGATCGCACGTGCGACCGTCAGGAGTTCGCTCTCGACCGCGGCGAGCGCGTCCTCGGCTTCAGCGACAGCGACAAGCGCCTCCGCGTACCGGTTGGTCCGTTCGTTGGTCATCGACGCATCCCTCGTGGCTGCTGGTCGGCGGGTCTCCGACCTGATGCCCGTGCTTCGTGCTGGCCTGATGCCCGTGCTCTAGGCTCTAGTTCTGGCCTGATGCACGTGCTCTAGTTCTGGCCTGATGCACGTGCTCTAGTTCTGGCCTGATGCACGTGCTCTAGTTCTGGTTGGACAGGCGTTGGATGTATTCGTCAACCAGACCTTGGTGGGTGCTGCTGTCGAGTTCGCGTTCGATGATGCGTGACGCGAGTTCGACCGACAGGGTGCCAACCTGGGCGCGCAGCTCCTGCACGACGCGCTGGCGTTCGGCCGCGACCTCGGTCTGCGCCCGCTCGATGATCGCCGCGGCTTCGGTCTCCGCCTTGGCGAGGATGTCAGCCCGAAGGGATTGCGCCGTGGCCTTGGCCTCGTCGATGATGCGTGTGGCTTCGCCGCGCGCGTCATCCAGGTTGGCTTCGAAGTTGCGCTTGGCTTCTTCGGCCTCGATGAGCTTGGCGTCGGCGGCCTCCATCTTGCCCTCGATCGCCTCGCGACGTTCGTCGAGGGTGGCGTTGGCCTTCGGGAAGACGAACTTGACCATCAGGACCATCAGCAGCAGGAACGCCACGAGCCCCCAGATCAGTTCGGGCGCCGCGGGCAGGAGTTCGATGTCTTCCGACACCCCGTCACTGACGGCCAGAACGGTGATCGTTGCCAGCATGGCTGCTACCTCCTCGAGCGATGGACGTCGACTAGACGGCGAACGCGAGGACGAAGGCCAGCAGTGCGAGCGCTTCGACGACCGCGATACCGATGAACATCGTGGTACGCACCATGCCGGCAGCTTCCGGCTGACGGGCCATGGACTCCACGGCCTTGCCGATCAGGATGCCGAGTCCGATACCTGGGCCGAGCGTCGCGAGGCCGTAGCCGAGGACGTTGAGGCTGCCTGTCATTCGTTCCTCCTTGCGGGGCGCTTCGTGCGCCGGTGATGGTCGATCGGATGGGGTACTACGAGACTTAGTGCGCCGGCTCCACGGAGGAGCTGATGTACACGGCGGTGAGCATGGTGAAGATGTAGGCCTGCAGCCCGATGATCAGCAGCTCGAAGGCGAAGACCAGCGGCGAGATCGCGACCGCGATGACGCCGAGGGACCAGCCGACGGGAAACGACGGCAGGAACACGTGGGCGGTCACGAGCGTGATGGCGACGAGGATGTGCCCGGCGACCATGTTGGCGAACAGCCGGACCATCAGCGTAAAGGGCCGCAGGATCAGTCCCGACACGAGCTCGATCGGGGTCAGGATGATGTAGAGCGCCTTCGGCACACCCGGGGGGAAGGCCAGTTCCTTGAAGTAGCCCACCAACCCCTGGGTCTTGATCCCGACACCGACGTAGATCAGCCAGGCGATACCCGCCAGGAACATCGGCCAGGCGATCAGGCCGGTGGGTGGCAGCATCAGGAACGGCGTGATCTTCGCCACGTTCATGAACAGGATGAACACGAAGAAGGTCGTGAGCACCGGGACGAACTTCAGCCCCTTGGGGCCGATGATGTCCAGGGCGATCTGCCGCACGAAGTCGATGGTCATCTCGGCCAGGCTCTGCAGCTTGCCCGGGACCACCTGCGCGTCACGGAAGGCGAAGAAGAACAAGGCCGCCAGGGCCAACGTCATCAACCAGGCGATCAGGATGGTCCGGTTGATCGACAGGTCGACGTCGAACAGCGAGAGTTCGATGATCGCCGGGAAGTTGAACAGGCTCCCGATCGGGTCGAGGGACCCTTCGAACTCTCCACCCCACTCAGCGGAAGCGATGACAAAGGTCACAGCGTTGTACTCCGTGTCGTGTGCGGGACGACCGTGGGTCGTCCCGCGTCGGCATCGATCCAGAACAGTTCAGGCGCGCGCTTGAGGGCGCGAACCTCGTACGTGAGGGCGATCAGCACCGCAGCGGCGGTAGCAAGAGCCAGGCTCGGTCGGTGCACCCAGTCGAGCCGGGACAGCCCCAGCAGGGCGGCAGCATAGAGCATCAGTCGGACCACCACGCCACCGACGAGGATGGCCACGGTCCGACCGGGGCTTCGATCGACAGACCAGCCGAGCAACCAGGCGGCGGCACCGAAGAGCAGCGCCACGAACCCGACCCCGATCGCGGCGCTCAGCGCGGCCGCGGCATCGACCAACCACCAGGCCGCGCCCACGACCGGTACGGCGAGCGCGGCGAGAAACGCCGACGTCTGCCGCGCCAGGCGTCGTTCCGGTGAGGAGGAGGCCCGTGAGGGCCGTGCCGCTGACGTGGATCTACTACTCATCGGGTAGCTCCTCACGGGCCGGCTGGGCCAGCGCCGATCCGGCGCTACCCGCGTAGGTGGACCCGCCCGTGTAGGCCGAGCCACCCTCCATGCGGTTGCTCCGCAGCCAGATGAGGTAGATCCCCGCAGCATTGCCCGCGAGCGCGCCGACCACCAGGAGCCACGGGGTGGTGCCGAGCCACCGATCGAGCAGGAACCCGATCCCCGCCCACGTGAGCGTGGCCGCGATGAGCTCGACGCCCATAATGTTGGCCTGGTCGAGACCGGACCACGCCGCTCCCCGCTCGCCGCGGTTCCACGGGCGTGACGGATCAGGACGTTCGCGTTCGAAGGCCATCGGTGAGGAGTCCGTCGTGGTCCGTGGACGAAGAAGGCGACCGGCCAGGCGGATATGGCTGACCAACGCCAGAGACGCCCCGAACGCTAGCGAGGGGACGGCAGGACCGCCAACGAGAGCCCCGCTCCTCGGAAGCGTCGCGGGGGTCAGTTCAGGCGCTTCCGAGTCGGCGTTCTTCCACCGGTTCGCTGTCCTCGTCGCGACGGTGCTCCGTGCGCGCGCCGACGAGGGTCACCGCGAAGCCGACCGCCACGGCGGCCACCGTGTACGGGGCCAGCCGGCCGAGCGAGATGAACGCCGGTGCCACGGAGCCGAAGGCAATCACCGCGGACCAGTAGTACAGAATCAGTACGGCGCGCCGATGGGAATGCCCCATCACAAGGAGCCGGTGGTGGAGGTGTCCGCGGTCACCGACGGCCAGCGGCTCACGGCGGAGGAGCCGGCGGACGACGGCGTAGGCGGTGTCCAGAAACGGCACGGCCAAGACGAGCGCCGGGATCAGCAACGGGATGGCACCGTAGAAGTCCACCTCGGAGGGGGCGGATGTTCGGCCCACGTAGGACACGCCTGCAGCGCCCAGTAGAAGACCCAGCAACATCGCACCGGTATCCCCCATGAAGATGCGGGCGGGATGCCAGTTGTGCACCAGGAAGCCGGCAGCGATACCCACGACGATGGCGGCGACGAGGGTGGCCGATGTGGGAATGGAATCGGTCCCGGTCTGCGTCCGCAGCGTGAACAGGAAGAAGGCCACGCCGGCGATTCCGGAGACACCGGCAGCCAATCCGTCCAGGCCATCGATCAGATTGACCGCGTTGATCATCGCCACCAGAGCGAGCACGGTCAGCGGCAGTCCCAGGTCCGCGGACAGCGACACGATCTCGACACCGGGGATCCAGAAGTGCACGAGTTGGATCCCGAACACCGCGACCACCAACGCCGCGACGATCTGTCCCGCGAGTTTCACGGTCGGCGGCAGCCCGATCAGGTCATCGGCGACCCCGATGACCGCGATCACCAGGGCGCCGACAACCAGGGCGATCGGCTCCGAGGTGGTGAGGAACAACGGCCCGAACACGGGGAACGCCCAGGCGACGGCCAGGGCGACGAGCAGCCCGACGAGCATGGCCAAGCCACCCATCGTGGGCGTCGGGACGCGGTGGATCCGGCGCGGACCCCCGGGTTCGTCCACGGCCCCGATCCGACGGGCGAACTTTCCCGCCAACGGGGTGACCGCTGCGGTGACAACGCCAGCCGTGAGCGCGACCACCAGATGAGCGAGCACGTTCACCTCCTGGACGGCCGTGCGGCGGTCGATGTCGGGTCAGCGGCGGTCAGGCCCCGGTCGGGTACGCGGGGAAGCGGGAGACCAGTTCGGTGACCTCACGGCGCACGGTCGCACGGTCGTCGTCGGTTCCTGTCAGTGCCCGATCGATCAGGCCGGCGACGGCCGAGAGTTCGTCGCTGCCCATGCCCTGCGTCGCGACGCAGGATGCACCCGCGCGGATGCCTGAGGCCACCGCGGGAGGGTTCTGGTCGAACGGGATGGCATTCTTGTTCAGCACGATGCCGGCATCGTCGCACCGTTGCTCAGCCTGTGCACCGGTGAGTCCCTTGGTCGTGACGTCCGCGAGGAACAGGTGGGTGTCCGTCCCGCCGGAGACGATCCGATAGCCACGTTCGGTCAGACCGTCGGCCAGGGCGCGGATGTCGTCGAGGATGCGCTGGGCGTAAACCTTGAACGAGGGGTCCATGGCCTCCTTCAACGCAACGGCCTTGGCCGCAATGACATGCTCCAGGGGCCCACCCTGCGTCCCGGGGAACACCGCCTTGTCGATCGGCTTCGCCCATTTCTCGTTGGTGAGGATGATCGCCCCGCGAGGACCCCGCAGGGTCTTG
>JBDNIX010000306.1:0-3794 GCA_041688045.1 Nitriliruptoraceae bacterium | reverse complement strand
GTGGGAGAACTACTTCTCGAAGGTGCCGTTGCAGCTGTGCCGGATCCACTTCGATCGCCGCCTTGACCAGGACATTCCCGGCGCTTCGGATTTGAGCGGGTTCATGGGGTGATCGTGGCGAGCTTGGACCAGTCGGGTTTGCCGGCGTAGAGCAGCACCCGGATCCTCCAGTGACGGAAGTTGGTCATCCCGAACGCGACCCGCTTGATCCGTTTTGCCAGACCGTTGATCGTTATCTGGAGCGGCTGCCTGCTTCGAGGCTGTGACCTGCGGGTTCGCGTGAGCGACATGTAGTTGACGCAGGTTCTTGGCGGTCAGCTGCAGGGTCCGATCATGCGGGATCGCGGCTGGGTAGGAATGGTGGCGGCTCGCTGTTCGCCGAGGAGCACGGCGATCTGGTTGCGGAGCTTGCGGTTGTCGTCGCGCAGGGTGTGGTTGTCCTCGAGCGCGGTCGCGAGTCGTTGCTGGAGGGAGGCGTCGCTGATCCGCTCGGCTGCGGGTGGGCGGATCGAGCCGAGCGGGTCGCGGGTGCGAAGCCGGTCGATCTCGTTGCGCAGGTCGGGGTCGCGGTAGAGCAGCGAGCGGGACACACCAGCGGCGCTCGCGACGGCAGCGAAGGTGACGGGGGTGCCGTCTCGGTCGAGTCGGCGCAGCGCAGTCCGGGCCCGGTCTCGGACGGTGATGGCGCGATCGCGGGTCGCGGCGGTGAGTGCTGCACGGTTGTCAGCTGGCATCGGCGGGCTCCTCACGGTCGATGGCTTCGAGCGCGCCGATGACATGTTCGAGGTTGTCGGCGACCTGACGGTGGTTGGCGGCGAGCCGGCTGTTGCCGGCCTGTTCGGCGGCGGTGAGCAGCACGAGGGTGTCGTCGCGCTGTCGGCGGTGCAGCGGGAGGAACTGCGGCGTGGTCTGGAAGTCGGGGCAGGTCAGGCACGCGTTGGGATGCGGGCAGTCCTGTTGGGGTGGCCGCCCGCAGTAGCCGTTGGGCAGTGACGCCGCGACCCGGGCGAGGTTGTGTTTGACCCATTCGGCGTCGGCGGCGGGCGCGCCGGGGTCGAAATCGAGTTGTTGGCCGTGGATGTCGACGCGGCGGCGCTGGTAGTCGTCGAACGCGGCCCGCACGGTGGTGTCGTGGATCGTGGCGTAGCGGGCGGTCATCTGCGGTGAGGCGTGCCCGAGCATCTTCTGCACGATGTGTTGGGGCACGCCCTGGTTGATCATGCGGGTGCCCAGGGTGTGACGGAATTGATGGGCGGTCACCACGACGGGTCGGCCGGTCTCGTCGTGTAGGCCGATGGTGCGTTCCCAACGCGAGAGCCGGTCGCGCAGGGTGCCGTAGGAGATCGAGCGGATCCCGTCGGGGTTAGCGTTCTCGGCAGGGAACAGCACCGGCGGCGGCACGTCGAGGCGGACCTGAAGGTCGGCCTGCTGATCACGGATGGCTTGGGCGGCAACGGCGCTCAAGGGGATCATCTGCTCGGCGGCCATCTTGTGGTTGAAGTAGCGCAGGCACGGCCACCCGACCGAGTCATCGATGACGGGGTTGAACGGCAGCGCGCACGCGTCGAAGGCACGCAGGCCGGTCTCCATGATCACGATCACCAGATGGCGGGTGGTCGCATCGGGAAGTCGGGCGAGGTTGTCAGGATCCTCGAGTTGGCCCATGACGAACTCGTCGACGAACCGGGGCAGCGGACGGGGACGGCGAGGGATCTCGTCGATGTAGATGACGGTCTCGATGGGCAGACCGGGCAGCCATCGGTGCCGTCGGCAGGCCTCGAGGAAGCCGCGCACGACAACCAGCGAGGTGTTGGTCTGGTAGCCGCCCAGCGCGTTGGCCGCCATCCAGGAGATGTAGTGCTCGATGATCGGCCGGTCGAGACCGGCCTCCTCCTCGACATCCGGGTGTTGCTCGGCCAGGAAGTCCGAGAAGTAGCGGATCGAGCGGGCCTCGATGTCGATGGTGCTCAGCGCCTTGCCGGAGGCAAGCCGGAAGCGGGCGTGCCGCTTGGCAGCGGCACGCAGCCAGGGCTGAGAGATCTCAGCGAACGAGATCGTGCGAGGCGGCCGGGTCGTGTCCAGCCCCAACATGGCGACCCGCCATACGTCCCGGGCGAACTCGCTCTCCGCATCCGCCCCCTCGGCCAGGTCCTGTAGATGCTGGTAGGCGTAGCGCAGCTGGCCGATGGTGCGTGACCCCGTGCGGGCCCGTCCGGTCGCGTGAGCCTCGGCCACCCAGTCCTCGACCGAACGGTCCAGCAGAGAGCTGGCGTGCGAGGAGGCCAGCAGCGCGACGAGTTGGTGGATCATCACCGGGATGAGCCGCACACGACGGTCGTCGTGGCGCTGTTGGATCGAGTAGGCGACCTCGAGCCGCAGCTGTAGTGGCAGCTCTCGCAGATCGAACGCATCGGTTCGTTCCAAGGCGCCGCGGGAGACGAACAGGCCCGTCGTGGCGCAGTAGTCGTCCAGCGGTGGCCGGCCCGCGAGCCGCCAGCGGTTGTAGTGCGAGTCACACAGCTGCTTGGACCAGCCGCCCCGCTCGCAGCCCTCGACCGCGCAGCGGCCGCGGGCGAACACCGGATGGTCCGGGTCGATACGGATCAGCTCGACCTGGAACTCCGCACGGACCGCTTCGAGCAGCTTGACCAGCAGCGGCGAGTCGCCTGGGAACGAAAGCGGCTGGACCACGGCGCTCATCGATCGTGCTCCTCACGCTGATCCCACACCCCGGCACGCACCAACTCGGCGCGGACATCCTCCACGGACAGGTGCAGATACGTATCGGACGTGGTGGTCACCGACCGATGGGTGAGCATCTTCGAGACGATCTCGATGGGCACCCCGGCACGGATCAACTCGGTCGCCCGCGTGTGACGCAGCAGATGCGGGGTGAACACGATCCCCGTGGTCTCCCGTAGCCGGGCGACGAGCTTGGTGACCGTCTGATAGCGCAGCGGACGCCCCACCGGCGCCGCCCACAAGTTCACGAACACGTAGTCGGAGTCGAGCTCGCCGAACTCGGTGTGCATGTAGCTGGAGTAGAGCCGCACCAGGGGTGCTGACACCGGCAGCGTCGTCGTGGTGCGGGTCTTGGCCCGCGCGCCGTTGGCGTTGTCGGTCCGCGGCACGATCGTGACCTCGCGCCGCCGTGACACGAAGTCGGCGTGACGAAGCCCCAGCGCCTGACCGATCCGCATCCCCGTCTCGGCCAGCAGCGCGAACAAGAACCGGTCCCGCAGCCTGGTGCACGCCGCCAGGATCGTGGTCACCTCCACGACCGTGAGCGCGCCCGGCAGCCGCCGCGGGGCCCTGAGCTTCACCGGCCGCGTCGGAACCGGCCGACCCGCGGTGACGTGATGCAGGAACGGCTTGTAGGACCCACGCGGCACCCGCCGCCAGGCGACCAGACTGTCCGCGAGCGTCACACCTGCCCGGGCGTGGTAGTCGTAGAAGCCGAACACCGCCGCGAGATGCCGGTTGACCGTCGACTCCGACCGGCGTGCCGCCGAGACATCCAACACGATGACGTTGTCCGCCGGAGCCCGTAGCCACCGGACGAACTCCGAGACGTCCTCGACCTCTGCCAGCGCCCACCCCTGACCGCGCAGCGCGAGCCACTCGAACCACAACGCCAGCGAGTGGGCGTAGGCGCGGACCGTGTTCGGCGATCGCTCCAGCGCCGACAGGTGCGCCAGGAACCGCTCAGCCGGCTCGACCGTTGCCAGCTCATCATCGAGCACGGTCCACGACTCGATGCCAGTGACCGGCGTCACCAGCCGCTGCACCCGCAC
>JBDNIX010000305.1:0-5099 GCA_041688045.1 Nitriliruptoraceae bacterium | reverse complement strand
GGTCGACGCGATCGACCCTCCGGCGACGCACGTGTTCGTGCAGGCCGGCGTCGGCGGTCTGGCGGCCGCGGTGACCGCACTCGTGCGGGACCGTTGGGGCGAGCGACCGACGGTGGTGGTCGTCGAACCATCGCGCGCGCCGGCTCTCCAGGCCAGCATCCGCGCGGGCCGTCCGGTGACCGCACCGGGGCCCGCATCCTCTATGGGGCGCCTCGACTGCAAGGAGCCCTCCCTCCTGGCACTCGACGAACTCGCCCGTGCGGCGGACCACTTCGTCACGATCAGTGACGCCGAGGTGGACGAAGCCGTGGACCTGCTGCGTACCCACGGGATCGACACCACGCCGTCGGGGGCAGCCGGTGTTGCGGCGCTGCACCACGCGCGCAACGACCGTGAGACCTTGGGTCTGGACCAGCGAAGCCGCGTCGTGGCCATCATCACCGAGGGACCGGAGGCCGCTTCGTGAGCGCCGACGAGCTGGCGGATCTGACCGCGCTCCGGCGTCAGTTGCACCGGTGGCCGGAGACACGCTTCGAGGTCGCAGCCACCGCAGACCTCGTCGCCGAACGCCTCGACGATGCAGGCCTGGAGGTGACCACCGGTGTGGGTGGCAGCGGCGTGGTCGGCACCTTGCGCCGAGGCACGGACGAGCGCAGCATCGGCTTGCGTGCGGACCTGGATGCACTTCCCATCGACGAACGAGGGGACGCTCCGTACGCCTCGGAGATCGCCGGGGCCCATCACGGCTGCGGGCATGATGGTCACATCACGATGCTGGTCGGCGCGGCGCAGACGTTGGCTCGGGCCGAGGGCTTCGACGGGGCGGTGCAGTTCATCTTCCAACCGGCCGAGGAGACCGGACGCGGGGCCCAGGCCATGATCGACGACGGACTGTTCGACCGTTTCCCGATGGACGCCGTGTTCGGCCTGCACAACCTCCCCGGGCTGCCGGTCGGCCACCTCGCCACCAGGGATGGGGTCTTCACCGCGTTCGAGGACGTGTTCACGATCCGCATCGACGGGAGCGGGGGGCACGCCTCCGCACCGGAGCGCACCGTCGATCCCCTCGTCACGGGCGCCGAGGTGGTCCTTGCCCTGCAGACCATCGTCTCCCGCGCTGTTGCTCCGGCGGACCACGCCGTGGTGTCGATGACCGAATTCGTGACCGACGGCGCCCGCAACGTCATCCCCGGGCAGGTCACCATCCGGGGCGACACGCGCGGGTTCGATGACCGGGTCAGCACCACGATCCAGACACGGATGGAGCAGATCGCCCAGGGTGTCGCAGCGGCGCACGGCGCCTGCGCGGAGGTCCAGTACCAGCGCGAGTTCGCACCGGTGGTGAACACGGGAGCGGAAACGGATGCAGCCGCACGTGCCGCTGAGCGGATCGACGGGATGACGGTCGACGCGACGGCCGATCGCATGGGCTTCTCCGAGGACTTCGCCCAGTATCTACAGCACCGGCCGGGTTGCTTCGTGGTGCTCGGCAACGGCTCCGACGGCGCCCACGGCCGGTCGCTACACCACCCGGGCTACGACTTCAATGATGCGGCCATCCCCTTCGGCGTCGACTACTGGTGCGAACTGGTGCGCGGATGGCTCGGCCCGTGACCGCCCCGTCGCCGCCACGGGGCTTCGAACAGCAGGAGTTCGAGGCCCGCGCCGAACGGCTCCAAGCCGGCATGGCCGAGGCGCAGATCGACCTGTTGCTGCTCACGACCGAAGCGGACGTGCGATACCTCAGCGGCTTCGACACGCCGTTCTGGCACAGCCCCACGCGTCCCTGGTTCCTCCTGCTACCCGCGGTCGGCGCGCCGACCGCGGTCATCCCGGAGATCGGCGCTCCCGCCATGGCGGCCACGTGGGTCACCGACATCCGCACCTGGCCGTCGCCGGTCCCCGACGACGACGGCGTCACGCTGCTGGCGGCAACGATCCGCGAACTGGCGGGCGCGGGCGGGTCGGTCGGGGTGCCGATGGGTCCGGAGACCCACCTGCGCATGCCCCTGGAAGATTGGTCGCGGCTGCGCGAATTGCTGCCCGAGATCCACGTCGTCGACGCCACGCCGACCGTCGCCGCCGTCCGCATGGTCAAGTCGGCCGCAGAGATCGCCAAGATCCGCCACATCTGCCGGCAAACGGGCGATGCGTTCGACGCGCTGCCCGACATCGCCCGCGAGGGCGTCGAGCTGTCGACCGTCTTCCGTCGGTTCCGCATCGACCTGCTGCACCGGGGCGCTGACGAAGTTCCCTACCTCGTCGGCGCGGCCTGGCCCGGCGGCTACCCCGACGTCATCTCCCCACCGACCGAAGAACCGCTGCTCCCAGGTGACGCTCTGATGCTCGACACGGGTGCGGTGTACGACGGCTACTTCTGCGACTTCGACCGCAACGTCGCCATCGGACGCGCGGATGACGCCGCCTTCCGCGCCTACGACACCCTCCACCGCGCGGTCGACGCCGGTCTCCACGCGATTCGTCCCGGTGTTCCGTGCGCCGAGCTGTTCACCGCCATGGCCACGGCGATCAACGCGGATAGATTCAACGCCGGGAACGTCGGCCGGTTCGGACACGGACTGGGCTCCCAGCTCACGGAGTGGCCCTCGCACACTCCGACCGATCACACCCTGCTCCGCTCCGGCATGGTCATCACCCTCGAACCAGGGCTCACCATCGCGCCCGGTCGTATCATGGTCCACGAAGCGGACGTGCTGGTCCTCCCTGACGGTGTGGAGCTCTTGACCCGCCGCGCTCCAGCCGAGCTCCCGATCATCTGACGGGGCACGCCACGGATCGGTGTCGGCGGCGCGGGTCGTCATTCGCACGCACGGCGGCGTCGCGGTCGGATGTCCCACAGTTCTGCGGATGTTTCTGGTCGCCCACACCGAGGCAGTCCTCACCCGTCTTGAGCAGGCCGAGGCCGACCTGGCGGCATCTGCGGACCACCTCGTCGTGGACGAGGAGTTCCCCGGCGCGCCCATGGCCCCCGACGTGCGGTTTGCATTCGACGACCTACCGATGCGCCTGCGGATGGTCGAGACCGGTCATGCCGCTGCGCTGCTGCCCGACCTGGCTCCCGTTCGAGTGGGTCCCGCGGTCACGGCCATGGCACTTCCCGGCGACCCCGTGCGCCGCATCTCCACGGCCGTGCGGCGCGGCACCGCGACGCACCCGGTGTCCATCGCCCTCCGCCAAGCCCTCCGTGACGCGGCCGAAGCCCGTCAGCCACGCAGGACGTCACGCGGCACGTAACGGGCGGCCGCCCCGGATGGGACGGCCGCCCTGTACGGCGATCAGATCACGTCAGCGGTGGAGATCGAAGCGATCGTTCTCCATCACCTTGACAAAGCCACGGACGAAGGCGTTGATCATGAGCTCTTCGCCACCGTTCGCGGCGTACTCCTCCGCAATCGCGCGCAACTGCGAGTTGGATCCGAACACGAGGTCGACGCGCGTGGCGGTCCACTTCGTCTCGCCCGTCTTACGATCCTTGGCCTCAAACCGGTCCTCGCCTTCACCGACCGGCGACCAGACGGTCCCCATGTCGATGAGATTGACGAAGAAGTCGTTGCTCAGCTGGCCCGCGCGGTCCGTGAGGATCCCGTCGGAGTTGTCGTCACCGGCGTTCGCTCCGATAGCGCGCATGCCACCGATGAGCGCCGTCATCTCCGGCGCGCTCAGGTTCAGCATGAACGCCCGATCGACCAGCAGGTGCTCTGAAGGAATGCCGGTCGCCTGCTTCTGCAGGTAGTTGCGGAAGGCGTCGTGCTTCGGTTCGAGGAACCGGAACGTGTCGACCTCGGTCATCTCCTGGGTCGCGTCGGTGCGACCAGGGGTGAACGGCACCGTCACCTCATGTCCGGCGGCCTTGGCCGCCATCTCGACACCGACACCTCCGCCGAGCACGATCATGTCGGCCAACGAGACGTTTGCGCGGGAAGAGTCCTTGATCTGCTCGAGCCGGTCGATCACCGTCGACACACCGGATCGCACGTTGACGTCCCAACCGGCCTGGGGCTCCAGACGGATACGTGCGCCGTTGGCGCCACCGCGGTAGTCGGTCTGACGATACGTGCAGGCCGACGCCCAGGCGGTACCGACCAGCTGTGCGGGGGTGAGGCCGGAGTCGGCGACCTGCGCCTTGAGCGCGGCGATCTCGTCCTGGCCGACCAGCGGTCCTTCGTGTTCGGGGACCGGGTCCTGCCAGGTGAGGACCTCATCGGGGACCTGGGGGCCGAGGTACCGCTCGGACGGCCCCATATCGCGATGCAGGAGCTTGTACCAGGCGCGGGCGAACTCGTCGGCCAGCCGACCCGGGTGCTCGTGGAACTCCCTGGAGATCTCGAGGTAGTCAGGGTCGGCGATCATCGCCATGTCGGCAGCCGTCATCACCGGCGGATTCAGCTTGCCCTCGACGTGCGCGTCAGGAACCCAGTAACCGTCCTTGACCTCGACGGGCTGCCACTGGTTCGCGCCGGCCGGCGACTGGACGACCTCCCACTCGTGGGCGAAGATCGTGTTGAGGTAGGAGTTGTCCCACGTCGTCGGCGTCGGCGTCCAGGCGCCCTCCAGACCCGACGTGATCGCGTATTCACCCAGGCCGGTCTCGTGCTTGTTCGCCCAGCCGATCCCCATCTCGTGGACCCTGGCTTCCTCGGGCGTCGCGCCGACCGCGTCCGCGGGGCCGTTGCCGTGCATCTTGCCGAAGGTGTGCCCACCAATGGTCAGCGCGGCCGTCTCGCGATCGTTCATCCCCATGCGGTCAAAGGTCTCGCGAACGTCCTGCGCGGACTTCAGCGCGTCCGGGACGCCGTTGGGACCCTCCGGGTTGACGTAGATCAGGCCCATCTGGACCGCAGCGAGCGGGTTGTCCAGGACGCGGTTGCCGTCCTCGAAGCTGCCGGTGTAGCGCTCGTCGTTGGTCGCCAGCCATTCGGTTTCGGGACCCCAGTAGATGTCGTCCTCGGGCGCCCAGATATCCGCGCGGCCGAATCCGAAACCGAAGGTGCGCAAACCCATCGTCTCGAGCGCGCGGTTCCCGGCGAAGACCACCAGGTCAGCCCACGAGATCTTCTCGCCGTACTTCTCCTTGATGG
>JBDNIX010000038.1:0-6179 GCA_041688045.1 Nitriliruptoraceae bacterium | reverse complement strand
GCTGCAGTTCGTCCTGGAACGGGCGCCGGCAGCATGACCCCCCTTCCATTGACCCACGTCCGTCGCATCTGCACCGCCGGTGCCGAGCGGGCGCACGCCACATTCCCCGAGGACCGCCCGTGACCAACGACGTCCGCGCCCGTATCGTGATGCCGATCCTCATCCCGGTCCTGATCCTGCTGTCCATGGCGGCGTTCATTGGCTCGATCGTCGCGCTGCTGTTGTTCAACACCAAGTCCGGGGCCACCATGCTGGCTGCGGTGGCTGCGGCCGGGATCCTGTTCACGGCCAGCCTGGCTGCCGGTCACGACCGACTCGACACGCCGCGTCGCGCGGTTGTGGCGTTTGCCGCGGCTCTGCCGTTGTTGGCCGGTGCCGCGGTCGGTTTCGGGCTCATCGGCGGTGTCGACGACGCCGACCGCATGATCAACGTCGAGCCGCTCCTGGTGATGCCGGATGGCGCCCCGGTCATCGTCGCGGAGAACTCCCAGGAGTTCTGCCTGGGTGACGACGGCAGCTGTGAGCCGATCGACCGGTGGGAGGTCACGCTGCCGCCGGAGTCGGAGGCGCTCGCGTTCGTGTTCGACAACCGGCAAGTCGGGATCCAGCACAACGTCCAGATCCTCGACCTCGCCGGGTCGGTCGAAGCCCCGGAGCCGGGTAGCGAGGCCTACACGACATCGACGCTGATCACCGGGCCGGCTCAGGACCCGTGGGTGGATCCGGAGGGACTCGCCTGGACGGAACTGCCCGAGAACTGGTACTTCCAGTGCGTGGTTCACCCGGTGATGAACGGGGTCGGCACCATCGTCAGCGAGTGAGCGGGGTCGGACCCGGGTCCCCCGGCCGACCGATGCGTGCAGCCGTCCCGTCCAATTGTGGTAACAGCGCCGTGGCGGCGGTCCGCGCGATCTGCTGATGGGCTGCCGTCGGCCAGTGAATGCCGTCCGGGTTCAGCTCGCCGACGTACGGCAGGATCTGATCCCAGCTGGAGACGCCGGCAAACCCGTGGGCGCGGGCCAGCCCCAGTTGGCGGCGTTCATCGGCGCGGTGGCGCGGATGGCGGTGCGCGTAGTACCCGGACCGATGACTCGTCGGACCGATGACGAGGCCCGCAGCCTGCCCGCCGTTCAGCCAGCGAAGCTGGTCCAGGAGCAGGGCGTAGAGACGGTCGAACTCAGATCCTGGGGTACGCGTACGTCGGCCGCCGGTCAGGCGCACGAGTCGTGGATACAGCCACCGCAGCGACCGACGAACACCTCGCCGCAACCCGGCCGGGCGCAGGAACGGCACGATGGCTTCCAGGGATGGTGGCACCCCTGCGGGTGCATGATCGAAACTCCCGACCCCGACGACGAGGATGTCTGCAGACGCGACCAGGTCGAACTGCAGGTGGCGGTCCTTCAAGATGGCGCGCGCCGCATGGCGCACCGTCAGGCCGGGACGGGCGACGACCGTGACCTGCACGGGTCGACCGCGTGCCGCCTCGAGGGTGCGGGCAAGAATGTTGGGGTAGAGGCCCGGGTGATCGGGAAGCTGAGGTCCGGATGCATCCGTGAAGCTCGTCGAGTCGCCGATGACCAGCATCTGCAGGGCCGTCGTCGATGCATCGCCGGCTGGCTGATCGCCGGCCGTCACCGGGGCGTAGCCACCTGTGTGTCCCTGCCGGCATCGCCGTCTCCACCCGGTTGCTGGCCATGAACGCTACGGCCAGAGGTGTCGGGGGACGTGGACTGGCTGTTGTCCGGGGCGCCGGGCCGGGCGCGGATCCAGGCGGCGGAGAGCACGGCCCAGAGCAACGCGGCCCCGACGACGTGGAGCATCACGAGAAGCCGGGGGACGCCCAGGGCGTACTGCGTATAGCCCACGACGCCCTGCGCCACCTCGATGGCCAGGAGCGCACGCAGCGCAGCGCGTAGACGCCGCGGTCCGCTGCCCCAGGTGACGGCCACCAGGGCGACAGTGAGCCCGACGAGCAGCCAGACCGCATCGGCATGGGCGATGGCGATCAGCCGGATGTCGCTGCCGAACCGTGGTGCGGAAAGGTCACCGCCGTGCGGACCGGAGCCCGTGGTGACCGTGCCGAGGAGCAGCACGATGAAGCCGACGACGGCCAGCACCGTCGTGGCGCGGCGGATCCCCGCTGAAGCCGGGTGATGATCGCCCGCCGGCTGAAGGCGCTCGTGCAGGATCACGGCAACCGAGATCAGGACCATCGACAGCAGGAAGTGCGCGGCGACCGTGTAGGGGGACAAGCCCGTCAGGACGGTCACCCCACCGAGCCCGGCCTGGCCGAGGATGCCGAGGGGAAGCGCCCAGGCCAGACGCTCGACCGTTCGGGTGTGCGGACGGGTGCGCCGAACCTGGACGAAGACGGCCACCGCGGCTGCCAGCACCACGAACGTGAGCATGCGGTTGCCGAACTCGATAGCCGTCTGCCAGCTGGTGTGTTCGCTCCCGGCCCGCGGGACGAAGGTCTGGCCGTCGCAGGTCGGCCATGTGGGGCATCCCAGGCCGGATTCGGTGATCCGCACGGCAGCTCCCGTGATGACGATGCCGACGTTGGTCACGATCGCCGCGATCGCGAAACGTCGCAGGAGTCGGTCGGCAGGGCGCTCGGTTCCGGGGGCCATGCCAGGCAGCGTACCGCTGGCGCATCGCCACCCCGCCCGGTCGCGGAGCTGGTGATCTTTCGCGTATCCTCGAGCACGAGCCGACGAGCAGGATCCACGTGGCGACCGATCTGAACGCCGCATCCGAGCACGATCAGTTGCTCGTTCCCACCGCCCGGCACGCCCGGCGCGGCGTATTGTTGGTGGCTGCCGCCCTGTTTCAATTCTGGGTCTGGGGCACGCGAATCGCTAATCTGTTGCGGGACGTCGGTGACTTCTCCACCGCGTTCGTCGCGGTCCACATGGTCCTGTACGTCACGGCGATCGGGGTCGGGGTGGTCCTGGCCGTCTTGGGTGCGCGGATGTGGCGCGAGGCTCGGCAGGCTCGTGTCGATGGACGCACGCGGTGAGCGAGGCGCCCTTTTCCGAGACTCCCCGCCGCCCGTCCCGCGCTGATAGCCGGACGGTGGCCGACGACCGGGAGGATCCGGTCGGCCCGATGCACGAATCGGGTCGCTACGAATCCCCGGTCCCCGACGTCGGAGGCCGCGCCGGTGCCACGTCGACCGGCCCGATCGGCACGCTTCGGCGCTACGTGCTGGTGACCAAGCCGCGGATCATCGAACTGCTGCTGATCACGACTGTGCCCGCGATGGTGGTGGCCGAGGGCGGTTGGCCGAGCACCTGGCTGGTCGTGGCCACGCTGATCGGTGGCACCATGTCCGCGGGCAGCGCGAACGCACTGAACAACCTCGTTGACCGGGACATCGACCGTCGGATGGCGCGGACGTCCGCGCGACCGACGGCCCGGGACGAGGTCGGACCGCGCGGCACGCTGATCCTCGGGCTGAGTCTGGGTGTGGCCGGGTTCGCCTGGCTGGCGGCCTTCGTCAACGTCGTTGCGGCCGCGCTGGCGACGGCGGCGATCCTGTTCTACGTCTTCGTCTACACCCTGGGCATGAAGCGCCGCACCAGTCAGGCGGTGGTGATCGGCGGCGCCGCCGGCTGCGTCCCGGTGTTGACCGGATGGGCGGCGGTGTCGGGGGGCTCGCTGGCCGACGTCCGCCCCTGGTTGCTGTTCGCGATCGTGTTCTGGTGGACTCCGCCGCACTTCTGGGCCCTGGCGATGAAATATCGCGAGGACTATGCGGCCGCCGGCCTCCCGATGCTGCCCGTCACACACGGCATCGGCGAAACCACGCGGCAGATCCTTCTGTACAGCTACCTCCTGCTGTCCGTCGTCCTGTTGTACGTGGCGGGTGGCGGCGTCGGCTGGCTGTTCACCGTGGTCGGACCGGCCTTGACCATCGGCTGGTTGATCCTTGCCCACCGGTTGCGAGCTTCCCGCACGGTCCCCGACGCCATGAAACTGTTCCACTATTCGACGGTCTATCTGGCCACGGTGTTCATCGCCGCAGCGGTCGACGCGGTGGTCTGAAGCGCTGATGGGCGGCCGCGTCCTGCGACGCCCACCGATCCCTTGACCTGAGCGCCCGGCGGACTCAACTCGTCCCTTGGATGGCGAATATGCCGTCCCGGATGGGAGAGCGGGACACATGGCGTCGGGCGGATCGGTCCACCAACAGCGGCAGAACATCCTGGGCAGGATCCGGGGACGCACGCTCATCGACGTCTTCATGGCCACCTGCGACGCCAATGGCGGCAAACCCGCGCTGGTGGTCAAGGAGGGTGACGGGTTCTCCAGGCTGACCTGGGCGGAGTACCGCCGCGTGGCCAGCGTGGCCGCGATGGGTCTCCGACGACGGGGCGTCGACCGCGGTGACTTCGTCGCCCTGATGATGGGCAACCGACCGGAACACGTCATCGCGGACATCGGGACCCTGCTGTCGGGCGCGACACCGGTGTCCGTCTACAACACGCTCACCCCGGAGCAGATCGCCTACATCGCCGCGAACTGCGAGGCAAAGGTCGCCATCGTCGAGAATGCGGCCTTCCTGGAACGGTGGCGGTCGATCGCTGATGCCCTGCCAGCGCTCGAGCAGGTGATCGTCGTGGATCCCGACGGGGTCGACACCGCCGATCCGTGGGTGACCACGTGGGACGCCGTGCTGGTCGCCGGCGAGGAAGCGCTGTCCGATGGCCGCTCGGAGCTGGATGCGACCTGGCGTGCCGTCGGATCCGACGATGCCGTGACCCTGATCTACACGTCGGGGACCACGGGACCCCCGAAGGGGGTCATCATCACGCATGAAAATCTGCTGTACATGCTGGAGGTGATCAAGGACCTCATGGACATGCAGCCGGGGCAGCGGGGAGTCTCGTACCTGCCGTTGGCTCACGTTGCGGAGGGGATGACCACCCACTACAACGGCATCAACATCGGCGGGACGATCTATTTCGTGCCCGACGTCACGCAGCTGTTGGAGACCCTTCAGCAAGCCCGTCCGCAGATACTCATGGCGGTGCCGCGCGTGTGGGAGAAGATGCAGGCCGCGCTGTTGGCGAAGATCGACGCGGATACCAGGAAGGGTCCCCTGGCCCGGCGGGCAATGACTGCGGGGATGGCTGCGGCGGAGGCGCAGTGGCGCGGTCAGAAGCCGTCTCGGCGCCTTCGAGCGCAGCTTCCGCTGTGGGAGAAGCTCGTGTTCTCCAAGATCCGCGAGGGACTCGGTCTGTCGGAATTGCGCTACGCGATCTCCGGCGCGGACCCATCAGTGTGGACCTGCTGCTGTTCTACAAGGCGTTGGGAATCGAGATCCTCGAGGTCTACGGCATGACGGAGTCGACGGCGGTCATCACGGCCAACGAATCCGGCGAGGCGAAGATCGGCACGGTTGGACCTGCACTGCCCGGCATCGAGGTCACGATCGCGGCCGACGGCGAGATCCTGGCCCGCGGTCCGATCGTCACTCCCGGCTACTACCGGCGTGATGAGGCGACCGCGGAGGCGATCGACGCGGAGGGGTGGCTGCACACCGGTGACCTCGGCACGATGGACGATGACGGCTACGTCCGTATCGTCGGCCGCAAGAAGGAGCTGATCATCACCGCGGGCGGGAAGAACCTGTCACCCGACAACATCGAGGAGGCCATCAAGCAGCGCTCCCCCATCGTCGCCCAGATCTGCGCCGTCGGCGACACCCGTCCGTTCATCGGCGCGCTGATCGTGTTGGATGCCGAGGTGCTCCCCGGCTGGTGCGCGACGCACGACGTGCCCTTCTCGTCGGTCGCCGAGGCTGCCCAGCATCCGCAGGTGATCGCCGAGGTCCAGCGCGCTGTCGATGCCGGGAACCAACACCTCGCACGGGTCGAGCAGGTCAGGCAGTGGCGTATCGTGCCCTTGGAATGGACGGCCGAGTCCGAGGAGCTGACCCCGTCGCTGAAGCTCAGACGCAACGTCATCCACGCCAAGTACTCGGACGTGATCGACGGGCTCTACAGCAGCCCCTGACGGTGACGGCCCGGTCCGTCGCGGCACAGCTCGGGTCCGATCGTCGGCTCAGCGGTCGCTGGCTTCGGTGACCGTGGGGCGGGAGGTGATCGGCACACTGAAGGCGACGTGCGCACCGGCGGCCGGCTCGATCCAGATCCGGCCACCGTGGACAT
>JBDNIX010000304.1:0-10372 GCA_041688045.1 Nitriliruptoraceae bacterium | reverse complement strand
GCCGAGTTGATCGCCACGATGCGGTCGAAGTGGGATGCCAGCCAGGCGGGCCGATGGCCCTGCGTCGACGGGTAGACGCCGATCGTGGGATTGTCGTCGGCGAACCGCATGAGGCGCTCGGTGCCCATCAGCTCCACCGCAACGACCGACGGGGCGGCGCCGCCCGGCGCGAGCATGTCCGCTTCGGCAAGGTCGACGACGCGGTCCGTGGCCAGACCGATCAGTCGGAAGGCACCGACGCGGTTGCGCAGCAGCGTGTCCAGGACCGCCTCCGGCACCTGCCCCACCCCGAACTGCAGCGTTGCCCGGTCGGGCAGCACGTCGAGGAGCAGCTCGCCGATGCGGCGGGCGGTGTCGGTGACCGGTGGCGAGCGGTACCTGGGAGTGGGGCGCTCGCTGGCGATGATCGCGGCGATGCGGTCCACGGACAGCCGGGTGGGTCCGTGGGTCCGTGGCAGCAGCGGATCGACTTCGGCGATGATGACGCGTGCGGTGTCGACGGCAGCGCGGGAGTAGCTCATGCTGGGCCCGAGACTCACCATGCCGTCGGCGTCCGGCGGGCTGACGCGGATGAGCGCCACCTCGATGCCCAGGCGCTCGATCGTCGCGGGGACGTCCGACAGCCGCAACGGCAGGTAGTTCGCCCGACCCTCGGCGATCAGCGGACGTGTCCGACCCGACGCATGCCAGGTCGTCAGGCGCAGGGCGCCGGCGGCGACGGCCGGCAGGAAGGGCTGGTCCTCGAGCTGCAACCCCGTGTAGAGGTGCAGCCCCAGGTCCGGCTTGCGCTGCGCGAGGTCGTCGAGTCCCGCCAGCAGGGTCGTCGGCGCCGCGCATCCGGGCGTCGCCACGATCCGGGCTTCGCGGGGGATCAACTCCAGCGCAGCGTCGACGCGCACCGGTCGCAGCATGCAGGACGCCCTTCTGGCGGGGATCAGCTGTCGCTGACCGGGTTCGGCGGGAGCCCGACCTTGGCGCGCCACCGTTGCTCGACGTCGATGTAGGACCGGAAGCCGGCACGCAGAACCTGGTCGAAGGTCTCGTCGGCCTGCGTCAGGATCAGACCCAGCAACTCATCCAGCGACTGCTCGTCGAGCGCTGCCCGCGGCACCCGTCCGACCAGGATCAGATCGCCTTCGTCGTCAAGGGCGAAGTGCACGGGCAGGGGACGCTGGTTGCGCTGGAGCAGGATCCGATACACGGCCTCGTGCCCCTCGTCGGGCACACCGGCGAGCAGCGACGTCACGGTCAGGGATCGCTGCCCGAGCTCGAGCAAGACCGGGATCGTGCGCTTGTGGTCTCCCTCGAGCATCGTCATCCATCGGTTGTCCCCGACGTCAGTGACCAGCAGCCCCGCCTCCTGCAGGGTGCTCGCCACCATGTCGCCCAGCGCATCCGTGGCGCCAGGGCCCTCGGACCGTGACCCGTCGGTCGGTGGCTGCCGATCCATGCTCACACCGCCACGACGTCGGCGGCAGCGGGATCGACGCCCTGGTCAGGTGCGTGCGCCGCGACGTCTGCATACACGCCGACCAGGCGATCGACGGTCCGCTCCCAGGACGAGCGCCGTCCGGTCGCCACTCCGGCCCGCGACGCGGCGGCCGCGGCGTCAGGATCGTCGAGGTAGTGCAGGACAGCCGCGGCATGATCGACCGGATCGTGGCCAACGACCAACGTGCCGCCGTCCCCGACGACCGCCTCCAGGCCGGCGACCGCCGCCGCGACCACCGGCGCCCCGCATGCCTGCGCTTCCAGCGCCACCAACCCGAAGGTCTCGCTGCGGGAGGGCACCAGGACGACGTCCGCAGCGTGGTAGCGGCCGACCAGTTCGCTCTGGTCGACGGCGGGTTCGATCGTGACGGCGGCGGCGACGCCGAGTTCGGCCGCCAAGCGCCGCAGGTCGTCGGGACCGGTCGACGCGGGCCCACGGCCGGAGATGCCGCCGATGATCCGCAGCGTCGCCGTCGGACGGTGGCGCCGGACCTCGGCCAACGTACGGACGGCAACGTCGGGACCCTTCAACGCCTGCAGCCGTCCGACGAACAACAACTCCGGGTCGGGCGATGGGACCCGGACCTCGGATGCCGGCTGGAACAGGTCCAGATCCACACCGGCAGGCACGACCGTCAACCGCTGCCCGGAGATCCCGTAGGACCGGTGCAGCAGTCGCGCTTCCCCGCAGGTCAGCACCAACAGGCGGTCGGCGTCCGTGGCCACCCGCCGCTCGGCCGCCAACCGCAGCGGCGGCTCGGGCCGGTCCCCGGGCGCCAACGTCGCATTCTTCAACATCCCGAGCGTGTGGAACGTCTGCACCAGCGGTGTGCCCCACCGTCGGGCGACTCGGCGGCCGACCCACCCCGACAACCAGTAGTGGGCGTGCATGACGTCGTGGGTCCCTGCCGTTGGATGCCCCTGGAGTCCCAGCACGAACGCGCACAACTGGTTTGCCACCTCGTCCTTGGGCAGCGGACGTCGCGGGCCGGCGCCGATGTGATGCACGTCGACACCGTCGGTCAACGTCACCGATGCCGCCAGGTCCGGATTTTCCCAGCGTGTGAAGATGTCGACGTGGATGCCGCGGGCCGCCAGGCGCAAGGCGGTCTCTCGGACGTAGACGTTGAGTCCGCCCCCGTCCCCGGTCCCCGGCTGGGCCAGCGGCGAGGTGTGCACGCTCAGCAGCGCGACCCGCGAGACCGGGGTGTGGGTCGGACGGTTCAACCGTGCGACGTCGTGGATCACATCGACGGCCACATCAACCCCGCATGACGGTCAGGCGCTCGAGTCGGCGGTCGACGGCGCCGAAGCGATATTTGTACGGCTCGTCCCCGCGAAGCAGATCGAACGTACACAAGCCCTCGTCCGCGGCCTGTTCTATCAACAGGTTGATGATGACCACACCGGGGGCCAGTGATCCCAGCGTCGGATCGAACGAGGAGTTGTACAACCCCCACTGTCCCAGGCGAACCAGGGATACGGTCGTTGCGGCAGGGAGTCCACCGACCATGAGCTTGTGGACCCGTAGCGTGCGGTCGTCTACGAATTCGCGCGCCAAAGCCCGGAACCAGGCGTGCATCTCCGGACGCCGGAAGAACCCGGCCTTCTCCGGGAACGACTCCGCAGCTTCGTCGAGGAAATCGTCCATCGCCGCTTCGACGTCGTCGGCATCCACCTCGACGAGGTCGAGGTCGCCGGCGTCACGGGCCAGCTTGCGGGTCTTGCGGCTGAGCTCGTGCCGCATGCGGCCGGGTAGCCGTTCGAGGTACGCATCGTGGCCACCACTGAGATCCACACGCGGGCAGACATCCTCGATGTCGTCGTCAACGATCTTCAGTCCGTGGTTGTCGGCGGCACGACGAAAGGCGTCGCCCCAGCCGGCATCCTCGGCCAGCCCTCCGGCGATGAGTTCATCCCAGTCGACATCCCCCGCCAGGTTGGCGACATACGCCTCAGCGACGTCGGTCCGATCCTCCGGGCGACTGACCGGACCCAGGTAGTCGGTGACTTCCGTGCCCCCGAGGAACCGTCGCAGTTCCTGCGGGCCGGTGACGCTGCCCTCCAGGTCGTTGGCATCCGCGACGACCCCGATCAACCGGCCATCAGCATGCACCGTGTGCACTCGGGTCGCTGAGCGCTGGCCCAGAACCCCGCGCCACAGACCGAGGTAGCGGGGGCCGTGGAACACGGTGGCGGCGGGGTCCTCGTCGAGCAGCAGTTCCCATTCGGTGCGGACGGCACCTTCCGGGATGCCGTCATGGGTGCGCAGCTCGATCACGAACGACCTCCGATGCGGACAGTGGCGTCACGTGCGGGGAACCCGGCGACCACGTCGATGCTTCCGACACCGACACCGACACCGACACCGATACCGACACCTGCGCCGTCGGCGACCCGCGGCCATGATGGTACTCAGCGCAACGACCTGCCGAGGCCTGCCGAACGTTCAGAGGTCCTCGGCCTCGGCGTCCAGCCCCGCGGCGCGAACGTCCGCATCGTCCACGTCGCCGGTGCGCACGACATCCAGCAGGCCGCGGCGGCGGTCGGCTCCGGCGTGTCGGAACTCCGACAACGCCTTGAACGACCGGTACATCTCGACCAATGCCTGCCGCTGCGCGTCGCTCAGGTGCGGGTCACGCGCCACGAAGCTTTCGAGGTCCTCGTCATGCTCACGTTCCTCGAGGATGCCGGCCTTCACATACAGGGTTTCGCTGGAGATCTCCAGCGCCTTCGCGATGGCCTGCAGGATCTCCGCACTGGGTTTGCGCAGCCCACGTTCGATCTGTGACAGGTAGGGGTTGCTGACCCCGGCGATCTTCGCGAGCTTCCGCAGCGACAGGCGTGCGGATTCGCGTTGGCCCCGGATATAGGCGCCCAACTCATCGATGGCGGCATGTCCACCGTGACCGAGACGGGACGGCGCGCCGTCGGTCGTATCCTCTGTGGCCGCGTCAGTTGCCGGGTCGGTTGCGCCGACGTCGTCGGGTGCGCCATCTGATGCGCCCACGTCGTCTGCGCCATGGCCGGACGTGGACTGCTCATCCACCTGCTGCCTGTCCGTCACGACTGCCTCCGGGCGCTCATTTTCGCAAGCACCACCGTACCAGTGGGCCTCTCGGCCCTGCACTCACGGCCGTCGCCGACTGAGCCCGCGGACGAGTGACGACGGACGCACCTCGCCCACGGGCAGCCCGCCGCCCGTCGGGGCGGGGGCGGCCCACGTGCCCGGTCCGACGTGTCCAAGTGCCTCGAGTAGTCCGACTGCGGCCGTGGCGGAGCCCCGGGACGACCCGTCCAGGATCTTGATCGCGGCACCGAATGGCCGCCCGTGCGCATCGGTCAGGCCGATGCCGAACACCCCCTCCGCTCCCGGTTTGGCCACGATCCCCGCCTCGAGCAGCGCGGTTTCGGCACGACCGTCGCCGCCGACCAGCCCGGGATGGGCCAGCCCGGCATCCCGCACCCGCGACCACCGCGTCCCGGTCGCAACCGCCGCGAACCCGCGGGCCAGGTTGACCAGCGGCACGGCGACGGCGGGCGCCCCACAGCCATCGGTCGCCAGCGCGTCCATCGGGCCCAGCGCCTCCTCCAGTACCTGCAGGACCGCCCGCTGCACGGCCCCTGCCGGATCGATCACGTCGGCGCCGGCCAGCCCCAGTTTCTGGCCCACAAGAGCGAACAGCGCGTGCTTGCCGGAGCAATCGCGCTGTATCCGCGCGGGAGACGCTCCGGGATCCGCTTCCCCGACCGCCGCCGGGCAGGTCAGTGACGCCGCGTCGGTTCCCGACCGCTCCAGCAGGCGCTGGACGATCCCGAGGTGGCGGGGTTCGGCCCGGTGGGACGACCAGGCCACGGCGATCTCCTGCGCCGTGAGGTCGGCTCCAGCCTCGCCCAGGACGTCCAGGCACGCCTGTACCTGGAACGGCTTGGCCGCCGAGCGAACCAGCGTGGACACGTCCGGATCCCCCAGCGACATGACCACCTCGCCGCCGGGTCCGGTGACCACCAGATGGCCGTGGTGCACCGACTCGATGATGTCGGCTCCGGTGCGTACGTCGCGGCGGGTGACCTCGACCAGCAGGGGCGCCATCATGGCAGCGTCACCGACGTACCGGCCCGCTCGCGTTCTTCCACCAGGTCGATCCACGTACGCGCCGCCTCGGGATCGAACTGCGTGCCGGCGTGACGGTCGATCTCTTCGGGCACGACATCGATCGGGAGGGCCTTGCGGTACGGCCGGTCGGTCGTCATCGCGTCGAAGGTGTCGGCCATCATGAAGATCCGGGCGGGCAGGAAAATGTCCTCCCCCGCGATCCCCTGGGGGTAACCCTTGCCATCCCAGCGTTCATGGTGGCACCGGATGATCTTGACGGCGTCGCCCAGAAACTGCAGGGGCTTGACGATGACCTCACCGATGATCGGATGGGTGCGCATCACGGCCCATTGCACGTCGGTGAGTGCGCCAGGCTTGTTCAACACGGCCTCGCGGATCCCGACCTTGCCGATGTCGTGGAGCAGATAGCCGTACCCGATCTCGGCCCGCTGCGTGTGCTCCGGAGCGATCCGCTGGGTGGGCATCGTCGCGTACTGACAGCACGCGCTGACGGGCGTCGGGCGTGACCGCCGTCATCAATGCTCGGCCAGCAGGTCACCGATGACGGCCCGACCGTCCTTGTACCGGTCGGCCAGTTCCGCCCGGAGCGCATCGATGCGGTCGAACAGCTGCCGTCGGAGCGCAGACAACTCCTGCTCGTACGCCGCCAGTCCGGCGATGAAGTCCTCCAGCGTGGCCACCGTCCGACCGTCGAGTTCCTGCAGCGCCGACGCATCGACCACGGCGTCCAGCCGCCGGGCGTGTTCGTCGATGCCCTCGGGCACCCGCAACCGCGTCGCCCGCGCGTGCAGCGCATCGCGCGGCTCACCGGCGGCGGGATCGGCCAGGACGCCCGACAGCTGGGTCAGCAGGTCCGCAGCCTGACTGTTGCCGTCATCCGTGCGACGAACCAGTTCCGCCCGCAGGATGTCCAGCCGCCCCTGCAGCAACCGCCGCACGTAGGAGATGGCCTCTTCCTCGGCTTCGGCCTCGGCGCGCCGGGCGCGCAGCTCGGACGTCGACAGCGTTTCGAGCCCTTGGACGAAGTCGTCCGCCAGAACCCGATCGAGCCGCTGCTGTGTCACGTGTGCCTCCCTCGCTGGCCACGACGCGCTCCGCAGCGCCGACCACGAACCATCACCTGCACACCACTATCCTACGGGTGGCTTAGCACGCGAGGCTACTGCACTACGCTGCGCGCATGCGTGGCGACCTCGTGGAGAAGACGGCAGCCGATGTCTGCCGAGACCTCGCGGCGTCGGACGCGTCGGGGGTCCTGGCCATCGAGGGTCCTGACGGTCCGGCTCGCGTGGTGTTCGACCGCGGCCGCATCATCGCCGCGGTATCGCCGGCCCCCCGCGCGCGACTCGGTGACCGGCTGGTGGGCGCCGGCGAGTTGGACCCGGACGACCTTGCAGCCGCGTTACGGACCCAGGACGAACGCGGCCCCACGTCCCGACTGGGGTCCGTGCTGGTGGAGAAGGGCCTGGTGCGGCCCGACGCCGTCCGCGTCTTCGTGCAGGAGCAGGTCCTGGACGCGCTGTTCGAGATCATCCGTTGGCGGTACGGGGCGTTCGCTTTCACGGCTGACGACGGCACCGGGCCGGCCGGCGTGCCCCTGTCGTTGGCGGTCGACGACGCCCTGGTCGAGGTCGCACGCCGCCAACAGGAATGGCAGCAACTGTCGCAGGTGATCCCGGACCTGGAAGCGATCCCGAGCTTTCGACAGGGGGCGGCGACCGCATCGGCGTCCCTGGAGCCCGACGAGTTCGCCGTGCTGGCGAGCGTCGACGGGGACCGCAGCATCCGCACGTTGGCGTCCGACCTCGGCTACGGCGAATTCGAGGCAGCACGGATCATCTATGGCCTGTCGCTGCTCGGAATCGTCGACGTTCGCCTGCCGCAGGACGCCACCGGCGCGGCGCTGGAGGACGCTCTCGCCTTCGGACCGGTGGATCGCGACGCCGACCCTGAACCTGGCAGCGATCCGCGTCACCACGTGACGCAACATGCTGCCACGAACACCGAGGAAGAGGACCCGGACGCTCCGACGCCCGCAGACCCGGACGCGACGGACCGGGACGCGGCCGCGACGGACGGGGACGCGACGGACGCGTCGGACGCGTCGGAACCGGGCATTTGGGTCGCCGATCCGGCCACTTCTGCGGAACGAGACGCCGCCTCCGAACCTGGCAGCGATCCGCGTCACCAGGTGACGCAACATGCTGCCACGAACACCGAGGACGAGGACCCGGACGCTCCGACGCCCGCAGACCCGGACGCGACGGACGGGGACGCGGCCGCGACGGACGGGGACGCGTCGGACGCGTCGGACGCGTCGGAACCGGGCATTTGGGTCGCCGATCCGGCCACTTCTGCGGAACGAGACGCCGACCCTGAACCTGGCAGCGATCCGCGTCACCAGGTGACGCAACATGCTGCCACGAACACCGAGGACGAGGACCCGGATGCTCCGACGCCCGCAGACCCGGACGCGACGCACGGGGACGCGGACAAGGGGGCGGCGGACGCGGACACGGGGGCGGCGGACGCGGCGGTCCCGCCCCCACCACCGGCCGGGGCCCGACCGGTCGGCACACCGCCTCCGCCACCCGACTTCTTCGGGCGCACACCTGCTTCCGCGGAAGCGGAAGCGGTCGCCGACGCGACGGGCGAGGCCACGATCGAAGACGATGCGACCGACGACGCGACGGGCGAGGCCACGACCGAAGACGATGCGACCGATGATGGGACCGTGCTCGACATCACCTTCGACGTGGAACCGGACGCCGTCGATGATCCACCACAGATCGATGATCCACCACAGCCGGAACGGATGAAACCGTCTCGGGCGCTGCCCGCCGATGCCTTCGCAGAACTCTATGAGGATCTGGACGACGCCCGACGCACAGCCGCCTCGGCAGGTCAGGACCCGGACGCGTCGACCTCAGAGAGCCGGGACGCCGATGCCGCGTCAACTGAGGAGCCGCCGGCCAGATCCGAACCTGCCGGGCCCCCACCTCAGCGCGGCGATGACAACGACGTGTCGGAGTTTCTCCGCGAGTTGAGCCGGCTGTCGCTGGATCCGCCCAAGGACACGAGCGGTGGAGCCAGCCGCTCCAAGCCCGTTCAACCATCGCAATCCGACACCTCAAAGCCGTCGAAGCCATCGAAGCCATCGTCCCAGGAGCCGGAGCCGGGCAAGAAGAAGCGGCGGGGGCTATTCGGGCGCGGATGATCCGCGTGACGGCCGGACCGGGTCGCGGGACACCGTCCGGGGGCGAGTCGCGGCTCAGGTCGGGTAGTCGATCACCTCTTCGGGACCGGGATAGCGTGCACGTGCTTCCTCGATGACCCTGAGGGCGTCTTCGCGGGACTTCCAGCCGCGGACCTCGACGAGCTTTTGTTCCAGGTCCTTGTAGATGCCAAAGAAGTGGGCGATTTCGTCCAGGAGGTGCTGCGGGACGTCGTTCAAGAATCGGAGGCTACGCCAGCGCGGGTCGTGATCGGCGACGGCCAGAATCTTCTCGTCCTGGCCCTTGTCATCGCGCATGTCGAGCATGCCGAGGACGCGCGCCTTGACGGTGCAGCCCGGGAAGGACGGCTCGCCGAGGATGACGATGGCATCGAGGTGATCGCCGTCCAGGGCCAGGGTCTCGGGGATGAAGCCGTAGTCCCCGGGATAGCGCACCGCGGTGAACAGCATCCGGTCCAGGACGAAGGTGCGCCGCTGAAAGTCCCATTCGTACTTGTTGCGGGAGCCCATCGGGACCTCGACGAACACCTCCAACGTCTCGTCGGGCATCGTCGGTCTACTTTCCGTGCGCCGGGTGTGCGCATCGCTCGGAGCTGTGGAGTTTGGGCGGGGCGGAAATCTACCGTTCCCCGTCAGCGGACGTGCGGAACGGATGGTGGCGTGCTACGAACCATCCGGTCACCCTGTCTGAAGGAGATCCCTCGTGCTCGAGCCCGGCCAGCCAGCTCCCGATTTCACGCTGGAGGACCAGCGCGGCGATCACGTTGCGCTCCAGGATCTCCGGGGTGCCCCGACGGTTGTCTACTTCTACCCACGGGACGACACGTCGGGCTGCACGACCCAGGCGTGCGGCATCCGCGACCAGTGGCAGGAGTTCGAGGAGGCGGGCGCCGCGGTGCTGGGCATCTCCCCCGACGACGTCGACAGCCACGCGAAGTTCGCGGACAAGTACGACCTGCCGCACCGCCTCTTGGCCGATCCGGAGCGCAAGGTCATCGAGGCCTACGGCGCCTGGGGTACCAAGAAGATGTACGGACGCGAGTACGAGGGCGTGATCCGCTCGACCGTGCTGATCGATGCCGAAGGCAACGTCGCCGAGGTGTGGCCGAAGGTCCAGCCCAAAGCGCATGCGGACAAGGTCCTGACCGCGATCCGCAACCTACAGAGCTGAAAACCGCCCAGCAGCAGCGTCGTCCGCTGACAGACCGAACCGCCGAGCTCTGCGCCCCGGCGACACACGGTCGCCGGGGCTCGCGCCGCGCCCTGAACCTACGCGGGATCTACGCGGGACCGAGCGCGCGGAAGAGGAACGTGGCCATCTGGCCCCGCGTCACCGTTTCGGCCGGCCGGAACGTGTTGTCGGGGTAGCCGGTGGTGATCTCCGCCGCGGCCACCGCGGCGATCGCGTCAGCGTGCACGCTGCCCTCGACATCCGTGAAGGTCGCCGTCCCCGCCGGCAGATCCAACGCCCGCTCCAGCAACGCCGCCATCTGACCCCGGGTCACGGGCTGCTCCGGTCGGAACGTGTT
>JBDNIX010000037.1:0-3978 GCA_041688045.1 Nitriliruptoraceae bacterium | reverse complement strand
TGGTCCCCATGACGGTCCACCGCCCGGGGTTGAGCGGGAGGCGGTCACGGTCGGCGCGCACGGGTCTTGATGCGGTTGGTGAGCTCCTGCACTTGCTCGTAGATCGCGCGGCGCTCCTGCATGAGTCCCGCGATCTTGGACTTGGCGTGCATGACCGTCGTGTGGTCACGGCCACCGAACGCCTTGCCGATCCGGGGCAGGGAGAGCTCGGTCAGCTCACGCGTCAGGTACATGGCGATCTGTCGGGCAGTGACGAGTTGCCTGCTACGCGACGGCGAACAGAGGTCTTCGACCGTCAGCGAGAAGTATTCCGCGACCTCGTCCATGATGACCTGGACGGAGATGTCTTGTTCCCGGTCGTGGGGAAACAGGTCCTTGAGCACCGTCTCGGCCATCTGGCTGTCGGCTGACGAACGCTGCAGACTGGCGAATGCGGAGACGCGGATCAACGCGCCCTCGAGCTCACGGATGTTGGACTGCACCTTGGAGGCGATCAGCTCGAGGACCTCGGGCTCGACGCCCAGCCGATCCGTTTCGCACTTCTTGCGCAGGATGGCGATCCGGGTCTCCAGATCGGGAGGCTGCACGTCGGTCATCAACCCCCATTCGAACCGGCTGCGTAGCCGGTCCTCGAGCTGCGCGATCTGCTTGGGGGGACGGTCGCTGGAGATGACGATCTGCTTTTCCGCATTGTGCAACGCATTGAAGGTGTGGAAGAACTCCTCCTGGGTGCGCTCGGCCCGTTCGAGGAACTGGATGTCATCGATCAGCAGCACGTCCACCTGGCGATAGGTCTGCTGGAACGAGGTGATCCGGTCATGGCGGATGCCGTTGATGAACTCGTTGGTGAACTGCTCAGTGGTGACGTACCGCACCTTCAGCCGCGGGTACAGGCTGCGCACGTAGTGACCGATCGCATGGAGCAGATGGGTCTTGCCGAGCCCCGCTCCCCCGTAGATGAACAGGGGGTTGTAGGACTTGGCGGGGGCTTCGGCGACGGCCGTGGCTGCTGCGTGCGCAAAGCGGTTGGACGAACCGATGACGAAGTCATCGAACGAGTACTTCGGGTTGAGTTGCGTATCGGCCGCCGTGTCCTCGGGTTCGGGCCGCGGGTCGGGCAGGCTGACCGTGGGTCCCGACGGCCGCCCGGGGGCCTGGAGTTCGCGATCGTCGGCGCTGGCATACGAGGTCCAGTCCGCGGAGGCGTCTTCGGCAACAGCGCCGAGGTTTCCCCTGTTCGGCGTCGCGGGGGCTACGGACGCAGGCGCGGCGTCGGCGGTGGTGTCCTGCGAAGCGGCCGGGGCGGCGGGACCCGTGGACCCATCCGTGCCGGATGCGGACGGCGGGGAACCGGCGTCGACGGGTTCTGGCCGTGGCTGCACCGTGATCACCACCGACAATGGACGCCCAGCGGCGGATGACAGGGCCTCACGGATGCGGTCTCCGCATCGGGTGTCGAGCCACTCGCGTGCGAACGCGTGCGGTGTCGCCAGCACCACGGTGTCGTCACTGAACCCGACGGGGCGCGTCGCGCGGAGCCACTGGCGCTGCGTCGGCGAGCCGACGGTGCTCAGTACGCCTTCAAGACTGCGGTCCCAGAGCTGGCCAAGGTCCAGCGTCGATGCTGCGGTCACTCTCACTCCTGCCGTCTTCCCCTGTCCGGTTCCGGTGACGGTCGTCACCAGTCGACACTCGGACGCGCGGGGTGGTTGGGTGGCTCGCTGCAGGTCACGGCCTGTTTCCACAGGCTCGTCCACAGGTGTGGACAATGCAGCGATCGCATCCGCTTGCGCGTTGATCGAGGCCGCGGTGGGGAAGGTCCGGCATGTCCGTGGGGTGCGTCCGCGAGGCGCGCCCCACGCGTCATCGTCGAGGGAACATGGGTGATCGTTGGCTCGTCACCATGTGTCCCTGGTCGGAGTCTGTCGGACGACAGGGGACCGTACACCGCGAGGAACGCGACCCGCAAGGGCTTATCCACAACGACCCGCGAACGCACTGCGCTTGCTCGATCCCTGAGCTTGCCGGTACGCTCGCGCGCACACTCGACCCGCACCGGTCGCGGATCTGCAACCTCTTGACCCCGTGGTCACACCCGATCCGCGTCGCGGTCTCGGAAGCTTCTGCGTCTTGTCGCGGGTTCCAACCACTACTGCCAGGGGGCTTCGCCGTGAAACGCACCTTTCAGCCCAATCAGCGTCGCCGTTCGAAGAAGCACGGCTTCCGCTCCCGCATGCGTACCCGTTCCGGGCGCGCGATCGTCAACGGTCGTCGCCGTCGTGGCCGGGCCAAGCTGTCGGCCTGACCCGGTGACGCTGGGCACCGTTGATCGTCTGCGTAGCGGTCGCGACATCGCGGCTGTCTTCCAGGGGAGCCGGCAACGCAGTGGCCGCTTTCTGGTCGTCCATGCTCGTGGACGTGGTGATGACCAGCCTGCCCGGTTGGCGGTGGTCGCGTCGCGTCGTGTCGGCGGCGCGGTCGAGCGGAATCGGGCCAAGCGCCTGATTCGGGAAGCCGCCCGACGCGTTGCCTGGCGCCGGGGTTTCGATGTCGTGATCGTTGCCCGGCGTGCGTGTGCGCAAAGCCGTCTTTCGGCGATCGATTCGGAACTGAGTACGCTGGCGGGTCGGCTATCTCTGTCGGGGAACCTCGGTGGCTGACGATGTCGGTACGGCCCGACAACCGTTGCGTCGCCGGTCACCGTTGGCGGCTGTGATGCTCGCGCTCATCTGGGTCTATCGGCTCACTGCGGCGATGCGTGCACCGCGATGTCGTTTCTATCCCTCATGCTCCTCCTACGCTGTTGAAGCGGTGATGACCCACGGCGCGCTACGCGGTGGTGTGATGGCTGCCAGGCGACTTGGACGGTGCCACCCTTGGAATCCAGGCGGGGTCGATCACGTCCCCCCGAGGAAGTAGCTCACGATGGTCGAACTATGGCAGTCAATCCTACGCGCCTTCGCGTCGGTCCTGGAATTTCTGCACGACATCATGGTTCCGGTCTTCGGGGACAACAGCTGGGGTTGGGCGATCGTCTCGCTGACACTGATCGTGCGGGTCATGCTGCTGCCCCTTGCGATCAAGCAGACGCGATCCATGCGCGCGATGCAGGCGATTCAGCCAAAGATGAAGGCCTTGCAGAAGAAGTACAAGGTCGACCGGGCACTGATGAAGAAGGACCCGGAGCAATACAAGGCCAAGAAGGCCAAGCTCAACGAAGAAATGATGGCCCTGTACCGGGAGGAAGGGGCCAATCCGGCGGCCAGTTGTCTGCCGCTCTTGGCTCAGGCCCCGATCTTCCTGGTGCTGTTCTGGACACTGCGCGATTTCAATGATCTGGCAGGTGCGCCGTTCTATTTCGTCACGCGGTTTGTGGCCGAGGATTCCGAATTCACCGGCTTGGCCGCACTGGTCAGTCAGGCTGGCTGGCCAGGATGGTTTCTGATCATCCTGATGTCCGGGACGATGTTCCTGTCCCAGAAGCAGATGATGGCACGCACCGCTGCCACGCAGGGCGGTGAGAACCCCATGGCGCAGCAGCAGAAGATTCTGTTGTACGTCATGCCGGTGTTCCTTGCGGTGATCTCGTTCCAGTTCCCCCTGGGCATCCTGCTGTACTGGGTGACGACCAACGCCTGGCAGGTTGTCCAGCAGTGGATCATTCTCCGCGAGGTCAAGTCGGAGAACGCCGCAGGAACGCCTCCGGGTGCGTCCGGGGCGGCTGCGGCCGATGGCGAACGGGGTGACACCTCGCGTCGGTCTCCGGGAGCCTCGTCGGGCACCAAGCCGGTGCCGAAGGACCCGGAGGAGGAGCCCAAGAAGGACTCCCCGAAGAACGATGGCAAGGGCGGCGGCAGATCTGCCAAGAAGCCGCAGAAACCGTCCGGAACGTCCGGCAAGGCACCGAAGGAAACGGATGCTTCGGGCGGCAAGCCGGCCAAGGGTACGTCGAAGCCTGACGGCAACGGGACGTCCGAG
>JBDNIX010000303.1:0-12074 GCA_041688045.1 Nitriliruptoraceae bacterium | reverse complement strand
TCACCGAGTGCCTCCACCGATCGGTGCGCCCCGGAGCCTAATGCCCTGAACTCCATCTCCGTGACCTTGGGCGGCTACGGTGCCGGTCGTGGGTCGGACGGCAGGTCCGGGGGCCGTCGCGAACATCGCCGGGATGTCTGACTGATTTTCCGTAGTGACGAGCATGAGGAGCAGGGGTGGACGCGGTCATCTCGGTACCCGGGGCAGAGCCGTGGTCGGCCATCGGTCGCGGTGATCGCGCATCGGTCGGCGTCATCGTCACGCACGGGTTCGCCGGTAATCCTTCCGTGACGCGGCCGTTGGGACAGCACCTGGCAGCGGCGGGATTCGGTGTCGAGGTGCCTGTCCTCCCCGGACACGGCACCGATTCCCGCGACCTCGGGCGCACCCGGTACGCCGACTGGGTCGGCGCGGTGGAACGGCTGGTCGACCATCTACGGCCCCGGTGGGAGCAGCTGATCCTGGTCGGCCACGCGATGGGAGCCACCCTGTCGCTGGACATCGCCAGCCGGCGGCCCACGGAGGTTGACGCGGTCGTGTCCATCAACGCCCCGATCACCGACCGGGTGGGGTTGCTGGCCGCACTGGATCCGGTCCTGCGCTACATGATGCCGTCCGTCCCACGCGCCCTGGTCGGGATGCCCGCGAACGACATCGCACGCCCGGGGGCCGAGGAACTGGCCTATGACCGGGTCTCCACGCGAGCGATCCGATCCCTTCGGGTCGAGTTGCCTCGGATCCGTGGACAGCTGCCGGACCTCACGCAGCCGTTGCTGGTGGTCCGCTCGCTCGTTGACCACACGGTTGCGCCCCGCGACGGTCTCGAGCTGCAGGCCCTGGTGGGCAGTGCGGACCTCCGTGAGTTGGTCTGCGAACGCTCCTACCATGTGGTTCCACTGGATCATGACGGGCCGGCGGTGGAGGCAGCGGTCGTGGAATTCGTGGCCGACGTGACGGGAACCTGAGATGGACGTGTCCATCGACGATGCAGGCTTCGTTCGCGCGCCGGTCGATCTCGTCTATCGCCGGCTGACGGATATCGACCGCTGGCCGCAATGGTGGCAGGGAACCTGTGTCCGTGCCTTGCCGCCGTCCGACGGATCGCAACGGTGGGGCGTCGGTCTGATGGCCGGTCCGGCGTCTCGCCTCAGGTACGGCCTGACGGTGGACCGATGGCGCCATGAGGCGGGGTTCTCGTTCCGCATGGACGGGGACGTGTCCGGGCGCGGTGAATTCTGGTTGGAGCCGGTTGCCTGCGGAACCGTGGTGCATCATCTCGTGGTCGCGACGACGCCCCTGCGGCGGACGCGCCAGGTGGTCGGCGGCTACCGCCGTTCGGTCCGAAGGGGACTCTGGGGGCTGAAGGACGCCCTGCAGCTTGAAGCTCGGACGTCAGCCGGGGTCACGCCGTGAAGTGCCCGTCGTGTGGTGCCCGCAACACGACCGAAGCAGACTGGTGCACGCAGTGCTACGCCTCGTTCGCTCCGGAGGCGCAGGAGCCGGCGACACCCTCATCGGAGGTGCCCGCGGCGGCGCCAGAGGGGGCTGTGGCCGCCTCGTCGGAACCTTCGCCTCCGTCGTCGGATGCGACGGGGCAGCAGATGTCGGCGTCCGCGCCGGACATCGCCGAGGATGTGAGCCCTCGCACCACGATCTCCACGGCCGGCGACATTCGCGACGTCGATGGCCACGTGCAGTGGCGGTGTCCGACCTGTCAGACATGGGTCGGCCTCGAGGAATCGTCGTGCGGCACCTGCGGCGCGGTGCGGGCCGGCTTCGGGGAGCCCGCCAACGCCACCGGGGGAGCGGTCGACGTGCCCGAGCAGACGATGCTCGGCACCTCCGTTGTGGTGCCGGGGCTCGGGCACATCCTCGCCGGGCGCACGGGGTCTGGCATCACCCGGCTGGTGCTGTTCCTGTTCTGGGGTATCGGTGGCGTCTGGTGGTTGCTCAGCACGCAGAACGGCCGGGCGCCGGGGCTGGTGCTGGTCCTCGGCGCGCTGATCCTGTGGGGTGCCACGTTGGTCGATGCGAACGCGATCGCCAAGGGCCGGCCACAGGAGCCGTTCGGTGTCCGGGGTCTGCTCTGGACGGTTGTCGGGGTGACGGGGCTCCTGATGCTGATGGTGGCCTTCGCCGCTGCGGGGTCGCTCGGTTCCTGACGCTTCGGGGTTCGGCCCGGGAGATCCCTTCCCCGGGAAGTGTCGAGGTCGTGTGAGCTAGCCTCCTGATCCGTCCGATGATCGACGGCCACCCCGACACACGCCCCGTCCCCCGGAGGTACCCACTGACCCGCATCGTGCTGGTGACCGGCAAAGGGGGCGTCGGGAAGACGTCCGTCGCCGCCGCGACCGCCACCCGGATCGCGGCTGACGGGGGTCGTGTGCTGGTGACCTCAACCGATCCGGCCCATTCCCTCGCGGATGCCTTGGTCCACCCCCTTGCGGACGAGCCGGTCGGTATCGCGCCGGACGACCTCGGATCATGGGCGACCTCGGGCCACCTCGAGGCCCAACAGATCGACGCCCAGGCCCGACTCGAGCACCACTGGGGAGCCGTCCGCGACTACCTCGCGACGGTGCTTGCCGCCGGCGGCATGGACGAGGTGCGTGCCGAGGAACTGGTCCTGTTGCCCGGACTGGACGAGTTGTTCTCGCTGATCGACCTCCGCCACCGGGCCCGGTCGGGTCGCTACGACGTCATCGTGGTCGATTGCGCCCCCACCGCGGAGACGCTGCGGCTGTTGGCGCTCCCGGATGCGCTGCGGTGGTACGCCGGGCGCCTGCTCGGCGCCGGCAGGCAGTTCGCCCGGGTCGCGCGACCGCTGCGCCGCGCCCGTACGGGCGAGGATGCGGGCGTCCCCCTCCCCGGGGAGTCGGTCTTCGACACCGTCGAGCAGGTGCACGCCGACCTCGCCGCGGTGCACGACCTGCTGCAGGACCCCGACCAGGCCAGCGTGCGACTGGTGACCAACCCCGAACGTCTGGCGGTCGCCGAGGTGATGCGGACCGCAACCTCGCTGTCGCTGTTCGGCTACGCCGTCGACGCCGTGATCGCCAACCGTGTCCTGCCGGTCGAAGTTTCGGATCCGTACCTCGCTCGGTGGCACGGCCGGCATGCCGAGCACCTCGCGACGCTCCGCGAGGCCTTCTCGCCGATGGTTGTCCGCGAGGTACCGCTCCTGCCGGACGAACCCGTCGGCGTACGGGCGCTGTCGACGGTGGCCGGCCACCTCTATCCCGAGGGCGACGCGGCCACGGTGCTGCACGAAACCCGCCCGCTGCACCTGGTGAGCGACGGCGGCGACCGGCTGCTGATTCTGGCGCTGCCGTTCGCTGCGACCGACGATCTGGAGGTACATCGCCACGGCGATGACCTCCATCTCAAGGTCGCCGGGGTCCGGAGGCGGCTGACCCTCCCCGGATCGTTGGGGGCGTCGGGTGTGGTGGGCGCCGCGCTGACCAACGGGCAACTGACGGTGCGCTTCCGACCGGCCCTGCAATCGGCGGTCGGACGATGACGCGACGCAAGGAGGTGTGTCGTGGCGTCTGATCAGGCACGCCCCTGGTGGGCGTCCGACGACCCACAAATCGATGCGTTGGCTGCGGACGAGGACCCGGTGACCACCCACCGCAGCGCCCGCCGGCCCGAAACCGATCGGGATCCTGAGCCATCCACCATCGGCGATACGGATCACGGTCCGGCCCCTGCGACGCACGATCCGTCCACGTGTGGTCGGTGTCCGATCTGCCTCGGATTGCGCCTGCTCGAGGAGCATCGCCCCGACATCGCCGAGCACCTCAGCGAGGCCTCACGGCATCTGGCGGCCGCCTTCCGCGGACTGCTGGAGACCCGCCCTGACGGAGCAGAGCCGGGAGCACGGACGGCTCCATCCGGTGATCCCTTCGAACGCATCGACGTGCAGGGGCCAGATGCGCAGCCGCAGAGTGGGGACGAAGCCTGCGACGGGCCCGCAACCCCCGGACGGAATGCGACCGATGCGTGATCCCCGGCAGGTGCCAGACGATCCTGCGGTTGCGATCGGGGTCGACATCGGTGGTACGCACCTGCGTGCCGCCATGGTCACGGCAGAGGGTGGATTGCACGGCCCGGTGCGGCGTCTGACGCCGGCGCGTGAGCCGGAGACGCTGCTGAACAGCCTCGTCGAGGTGATCGGGACCTTTCCCGAGGACCTGCCGGTCGGCGTCGGGATCGCGGGGTTGGTCTCGCTCGACGGCACCGTCCGGTACGGCCCGAACATCGGCATCCGGGACGTGCCCGTGGCGACGTGGTTACGGCAACGACTGTCCCGGCCGGTCATCGTGATCAACGACGGATCGGCGGCGACCGTCGCCGAACAGCGTGTGGGTGCCGCCCGGGGACACCTCGACGTCGTGATGTTCACCCTGGGTACCGGCGTCGGCGGGGGAGTCATCAGCGGCGGCAACCTGCTGCTCGGGCGATCCGGCTATGCCGGGGAGGTCGGCCATCTCATCGTCGCGGACGGTGGACGGCCGTGCCCGTGCGGGAACCACGGCTGCATCGAGGCATATGCCTCCGGCACCGCGATCGGCTCGATGGCCGCCGAACGTCTGGGCGTCGACGGTGGGGGGTCGATACTGCATGACGTGCGGCCTCTGGATGGACGGGCCGTGAGCGACGCGGCACGGCAGGGCGATGCGTTCGCCAGGACGATCCTCGGTGAGGTCGGCGGGTGGCTGGGCGTCGCCGCAGCGAGCATCGTCAACACCCTGGATCCCGAGGTGATCCTCGTCGGTGGCGGTGCCGCGTCCAGTACGGCGGAGTGGGTTCTGCCCTCCGCGCGACGGGCGATGGCTGATCGGGTCGTCGGCACGGCGTTCCGCGAGCTGCCCGCCATCGACGTCGCCGTCCTCGGGGACGATGCCGGCACGGTCGGCGCGGGGCTCCACGTCGCTCAGCAGGTGACCCTGGACGAGGTGGCATCGTGACGCGGGAGAAGCGGTCATCGCACCCGGCGAAGGTTGCCCCATGAGTTTTCCCCGGCAGTTGGCCCGCACCCGTCGCTTCACGTTGGGCGTGCCTCGCGCCGTCACCGTCGCTGCCGACGGCCGACGCCTGGTGTTCCTGCGGACCCCTTCGGGAGACGATCCCGTCACCGGGTTGTGGGAGGCACGGGTCGGCGACGACGGCCAGACCTTGGAGCGCCTGCTGGTCGACCCCCGCACATTGGCGGCCGATGACGACGACCTGCCCGATGCGGAACGTGCCCGCCGCGAACGCGCACGGGAGCAGGCCGCTGGCATCACGAGCTATGCCGCCGATCGTGACGTGGTGTTGCTCGCCTTTGCCCTCGGTGGAGTGCTGTTCACCCATGACCTGGACAGCGGGCAGACCGTCGCGCATCCGTCGGCCGGACCCGTCTTCGATCCACGGCCATCGCCCGACGGAGCCCGGGTGGCCTACCTCAGCGGTGACGGCCTGCACATGCTCGAGCTTCCCGCCGGACCCTCACAACCGGGGGTCACCCGGCCGCTGCTGATCGAGGACGGCGTCAGCTGGGGGCGCGCCGAGTTCGTGGCCGCGGAGGAGATGGGTCGCACACGCGGCTACTGGTGGGCACCCGACAGCCAACGGCTTGCCGTCGCGCGCGTCGACGAGGCAGCCGTCGGGACGTGGCACATCGCCGATCCCGCGACACCGTGGACACCTGCCCGGGCGCATCGCTATCCCGCCGCCGGCACCACGAATGCCGATGTCCGGCTGGCGGTCGTGTCCCTGCAGGACGGACGTCGGGTCGACGTCGTCTGGGACCGCGACCAGGCTCCCTATCTGACGCGCGTGAGCTGGGATAGCGATCCGCACCAGGCGGACCGACTGACCCTGCAGGTACAGAGCCGGGATCAGCGCACCGTCGAGGTGCGAACCGCCGACCCGCTCAGTGGACGTTCGCGGATCGAACGGACAATCAGCGACGATGACTGGGTCGAACTCGTCCCCGGGAGCCCCGCGTGGATGGGCGGTTCCCTGGTGACGGTCGAGGACGTCGACGTTGCCGGTCCGCGCGGCGCCGCAGCTCTCGACGGATCGCCCGGCGATGCCGGACGACGAGCCCTGGTCGTGGACGCTCGCCCCGTCACCGCCGCCGGCCTCCAGGTACGCAGCATCGTGGCGGCGGATCCCGACGGGGTGCACCTCACGGCCTGCTCTGACGACCCGACCGTCATCCACGTCTATCGGTGGGCCGGCGACCGACTCACCCAGATCACCGATCCGTCGCCGTCGGTCAACGGTGCGACCGTTGCCGCCGGGGTCCAGGTCCTGACCACCTCGTCGCTCGACCGGGTGGGGCCGCGTGTCCGTGTGCGGTGGTCGTCGGACTCGGCAGTGCCGTCGCATGATCTGGCCGTCGTGGCCGAGACCCCTCAGGTCACGGCGCGGCCGCAGATGCTGGAGCTCGGCCCGCGACGGCTGCGCGCCGCGCTGCTGCTGCCGTCGGATGACGACGGGTCCAGTCGCCTTCCCGTCCTGCTCGACCCGTACGGCGGTCCGCACGCGCAGCGTGTCCTGGCCAGTCACGCCGCCTTCATCACGCCGCAGTGGTTCGCAGATCAGGGGTTCGCGGTGTTGGTCGTGGACGGTCGAGGCTCGCCCGGACGGGGGCCTCGCTGGGAACGCGAACTCCGCGGCGATCTGGCATCCGTTCCGCTCCAGGACCAACTGGACGCCCTGGTCGCCGCCGGGGAGCAGCAACCACGTCTGGACCTCGATCGTGTCGGCATTCGCGGCTGGTCGTTCGGCGGCTACCTCGCGGCGCTTGCCGCTCTCCGCGCCCCCCAGAGGATCCGCGCAGCCATCGCCGGGGCCCCGGTCACCGACTGGCGTCTGTATGACACCCATTACACCGAGCGCTACCTCGGAACACCGGCGTCGTCGCCTGAGGCGTACACGGTCTCGAGCCTGATCGACGCGGACGCGTCACTCGGCCCAGCACAGGCCTGGCCCGACCACGGCGCGCCGGAACTGCTGCTGATCCACGGGTTGGCCGATGACAACGTCGTGTCGGGCCACGCCCTGCGGTTGTCCAGCGCCCTGCTGGCCGACGGGCGATCGCACCGGTTCCTGCCGCTGTCCGGCGTCACCCACATGACGCCGCAGGAGGTCGTCGCCGAACAACTGCTCCTGCTGCAGGTGCGCTTTCTCCGGGAGATCCTCGGAGGGCCGCGGACCGCGTAGGACGTCTCGTCAGCCGCTGCCGTCGTCGTCGGCCTGGGCCTGTTTGCCGAGCGTGTAGATGACGCCGGCCAGGGTGAACACCAGGATCGGGACCATCAGGGACCGGATCAAGGCTGCGAGCACCAGGCCGAGCACCAGGATGATCAGCGGCCGGGACAACGAGCCCAGTCGGGATGCCCCGGACCGTCGGGGCGCCCCTGATGGCGTCGGGGTCGCCCGTCCACGCCGCTCATCGGTGGTCTTGCGGGGTTTCTTGCGACTGCGTGGAGGATTGGCGGACCGGGCGGCCCGAGCGATGTCGTCCATGTTGGCGACCAGCGTGCGATGTGCATCGTCCGCTCGGTCGTCCTGCACGGTCACGACGACGCCGTCGCGGGTTCGCTTGGCCTTGGCCTCGATGCCCGCCTTCTGCAGTACGTCCAGGAGGACGGTCGCCTGCTCGGGCGGCCAGGTTCCCAGATCTTCGGCCACGGTTCCTCCGGACGGTCTGCCAGGATCGATGGGCTCGACGGATGGCGACCCGGGACCATAGGCTAGCGGTGCGGCCGGCGGTGACGATCCGGTCGGGCGGCACCGCGGACCACGGCCTGGCGGGCATGGGGTTCAGCGGCGAGCCAGCGAGCAGAGGAGCCACCGTGCCAGGTATGCCCGACGCGCCACGCATGTATCGCGCGCTCCGGCGCATCGTGCCGCCGGTCGCCAATCCGTACCTGCACCTGAAGATCGAAGGGCTCGAGAACATGCCGGAGACCCGTCCGGCGATCCTGGCATGCAACCACCTGTCCTTCATCGATTCGATCGTGCTGCCTCTGCACGTGGCGCGGCCGGTCTACTTCCTGGGCAAGGCCGACTACTGGGATTCGTGGCGGACCCGGTGGTTCTTTCAGGGAACAGGTGTGGTCCCGGTGCATCGCGGGGGCGACGGCAAGGGCGAGGACAGCCTGCGCACGGGTGTGGAGATTCTCCGTGAGGGCGACCTGCTCGGCATCTATCCAGAGGGCACACGCAGCCCGGACGGGCGGCTGTATCGGGGCAAGACCGGTCCGGTCCGCATGGCGCTCGAAGCTGACGTCCCGATCATCCCGTGTGCGGTGCTCGGTTCGGAGCGGGCGATGCCGTCCGGCACCTACCTGCCGCGCCGTCAGCCGGTCACCGTGCGCTACGGCCAACCGCTCGACCTGTCGCGGTACCGCGACCGGCGCACCGACCCGTTCGTCCTGCGGTCGGCCACCGACGAGTTGATGTACGAGATCATGCTGCTGTCGGGGCAGGAGTACGTCGACGAGTACGCGTCCAAGGTCAAGTCGGGGGATGTCGATGTCAGCTCCGAGCTGACCGACCCCGAAGCGGATGACGCCGAAGCCAGCAGCGACACCGCGACGTCCCGCGACCGGCGCGAGGCGTCATGAACCCTCGTCGGGCTCCAAGTCCAGCGATGCCGAGTTGATGCAGTAGCGCAGTCCGGTGGGCTGATCGGGCGCGTCGTCGAAGATGTGCCCCAGGTGACCGCCGCAGGTGGAACAGACCACCTCGACGCGACGCATGCCAAGCGATCGGTCTTCGTGCTCAACGACGGCACCTGTGTCGGTCGGCGCGTAGAAGCTCGGCCAGCCGCAGTGGGCGTCGAACTTGGTATCCGACCCGAACAGTTCGGTGCCACACCCGGCGCAGCGGTACACGCCCTCCGTGGTCGTGTCCCAGTAGGCGCCCGTGAACGGCCGCTCGGTGCCCTGCTTGCGCAGGACCCGGAACTGCTCCGGGGTCAGCCGTTCGCGCCACTGATCATCGGTGAAGGTCACGGGCTGGTCGGTCACGAAGCCCTCCTTGACGGTTCGGTGAGCGCCGGTTGACCCAACGTGTCAGGTGCCGGTCGACTCGCGTGGGTCCAGGGTACGCAAGCCGGCGGACCGCGCTGGCTCGTTGGGCAACGATCCGGCTGGTCGGGCAGTGGCCGCCTGTGGTCGGTCAGGTCGCCGATGCCAGCTCCAGCTGTTCCGCGGCCGCGTCCGACAGCGCGACCTCGTGACCCAACAGCAGCACGCGTCCGAACTGCGCCGCGAGCTTGCGGGTATCCCCGAGGTCGTCGAGGTCGTTCCGGGCGTCGATCAGCACGGCCAGAGCGGATGCCAGGGCACTCTCGGGCGGCTCGTCGGGCCGCAGCGTGTCGCCCCAGGTCGCCCCATCCGGGTCGCACGTGAAGGGGTGCAACGAGATCGACAGTCGGCAGGGTCGTCGGTGTCCGTCGGCGATGGCCACGAGCAGCACGCGTTGACGCAGGTCGCCGGCATCGCAGACCGGGGGGATGGGGTCATCGAATGACCAGGCACGGGCCGGCGCGGCGAACGCCACCCGATCCGCGCCCAACGGCAGGAGCAGCGCGAGAACCTCGATCAGTGCCTGCAGCGCCTCACCCGGGGCGAAGGGACGCAGGCCCACGAACGCCAGTGGTTGGTCGCCGGCGAACGCCGTCAGGGTCGGGCGGGGCTCGTCGCCCAGATCCAGGTCGATCGCCGCCAGGCTGACAAGATCGGATTCGGTGTCGTCCCAGCTGGGGGCTCCGTCCGACGGTGGGTCGCGATGCATGGTGCTGGCTCCTTCGCCCGGGGACGGTCGCCCCGGCCACCAGCACCATGCCCGACCGCCATCGGGCTGTGCCGATCGGTCCTCGCCGGCCTGTGGATGAACCCGCGCTCCGACGTGTCATCCCTCGGTGATGTGTGCCCAGCCTTTCGACCGGTCGACCGCGGCCCGCCAGCCGTCCATGAGGCGCCGACGCTCATGGGGCTCCATCTTCGGCTCGAACTGCCGGTCCAGTTGCCACACACTGGCCAGTTCGTCGGTCGACTCCCACACGCCCGCGCCGAGCCCGGCCAGGAACGCCGCACCCAGCACGGTCGTCTCCGTGTCCTGTGGGCGCAGCACCGGAACACCCAGCAGGTCCGCCTGGAACTGACACAGCAGGTCGTTGGCCGCAGCACCACCGTCGACGCGCAACTCCTGCAGATCCTGCTTGGCTTCGCGTTCCATCAGCTGCGCCACCTCGGTGACCTGATAGGCCATCGCTTCGAGCGCGGCGCGTGCCAGGTGGCGCCGATCCGTTCCCCGGGTCATGCCGAGGATCGCCCCCCGGGCGTACTGGTCCCAGTGGGGGGCGCCCAATCCGGCGAAGGCCGGTACCAGATACACGCCTTCGTTGCCGTCGGGGAGCTCCGCCGCCAGTGCTTCGGTCTCTTCGGCGGACGAGATGATGCCCAGTTGGTCGCGCAGCCACTGAACTGTGGCGCCGGTGATGAAGATGGCGCCTTCCAGCGCGAACGTCGGCCGCCCGTCGATCTGCCACGCGACGGACGTCAACAACCCGTTGTCGGAATCCACGGCCTCGCTGCCGGTGTTCAGCAGCAGGAACGATCCCGTGCCGTAGGTGTTCTTGGACGTGCCGGCCGCCCACGCCCCCTGTCCGAACAACGCGGCTTGCTGGTCGCCGGCGATCCCCGTGATCGGGGCGTCGATGCCGAGGAACGCGTCGGGATCGGTTCGCCCGAACTCACCCGCGCTGTCAAGGACCTCCGGCAGCAACGACGCCGGCACATCGAGGATCTGCAGCATGTCGTCACTCCACCGACCCTGGCGGACGTCATAGAGCATGGTGCGCGATGCATTCGAGGGTTCGGTGACGTGCGACCGGCCGCCCGTCATCTTGGTGACCAGCCACGTGTCGATCGTTCCGAATGCGAGATCGCCCGCCTCCGCACGGTCGCGCGCCCCGGGGACCTCGTCCAACAGCCAGGCGACCTTGGTTCCGGAGAAGTAGGCGTCCACGACCAGACCCGTGATCCGGCGGATCGTCGGCGCATGACCATCGGCCTTCAGCCGGTCGGACCGTCCCGAGGTCCGCCGGTCCTGCCACACGATCGCGTGATGGATCGGCGTCAGGTCGGCGCGGTCCCACAACAACGTGGTCTCGCGCTGGTTGGTGATCCCGATGCAGGTGATGGCACCGGCCCCCGTACCGCTGTCGGCCAGTGCAGCCCCGCACGCCTCGAGCGTCGCCGCCCAGATCTCGTCGGCGTCGTGCTCCACCCATCCCGGTTGGGGAAAGTGCTGCGTGAACTCGCGGTAGCCGCTGCCGAGGATGGCACCATCGCCATTGAACACGAAGCCGCGAACGCCGGTCGTGCCTTCGTCGATGGACAGGATCCGAACGGTCATGGTGGTCATTCTCCCGATGTCGCCACAGGTCCACGCCGCCTCACCCTAGTGTTCCCGCCCTGCCCGGAACCCGACGAAGGCCGCCATCGTGCATTTCGCTGACCTGTGCGACCTGGCGGTGACCGTTGCCCACGATGCCGGCGTCATCCTGCAGAGATACGCCACGCGGTTGGCGGCGGGTGAGGATCTGGGAATTGGCGCGAAGGCCACACCGACCGACCTCGTATCCGACGCGGATCGCGCCGCGGAGCTGGTCATTGCCGAACGCCTTCTGGAAGCTCGGCCGGATGACGGCATCCTGGGGGAGGAGGGTCAGGTCGCCCGGCGTGGCACGAGCGGTCTGCGCTGGGTGGTCGATCCACTCGACGGCACGATCAACTTTCTCCACGGGCTGGCGTCCTGGGCCGTGTCCATCGCCGTGGAGGATGAGGAGGGGGTCGTGGCCGGGGTCGTCCATCAGCCGACGACCGGCGACACCTTCCATACCGCAAGGGGGCACGGGTCGTACCTTGCGGACCGGCAGCTCGCGGTCACCGATGTCGACGGCCTGTCCGGGATCCTGCTCGCGACCGGGTTCGCCTACGACGTGGCTGTACGCGCGGAGCAGGGCCGCGATCTGGCGGATCTGTTGCCGCGCGTACGCGACGTCC
>JBDNIX010000302.1:0-6381 GCA_041688045.1 Nitriliruptoraceae bacterium | reverse complement strand
CGACAACCGCAGCGGTTGGTGTCGGATCTCGATCGGGCGACCTCTATCCTCGGACGATCCGCCCCGCACCACCACCGCCCCGCACCACCACCGCCCCGCACCACCACCGCCCCGCACCACCACCGCCCGGAGTCTCCCGTGCCGCCACTGCCCCAGCGCATCACGTTCCGGCTCGCTATCGAGAACGTGCGCGGCATGCTCGGGCATGTGACGACCGCCATCGACGACCACGACGGGGTCGTCCATGCGGTCCAGCGCACGGGCGAACAGCGCCACGTCATCTTTCGAGACGTCAGCGTCGACGTCAGGGACGCGGCGCACAGCGACGAACTCGCGGCCATGCTCAACGATCTGGACGGGGTCGAGCTCCTCGCCATCAGCGACGACATCGTGGCCAGCCACGAGGGCGGCAAGATCCGGATTGAGACGACCAGGGAGATCCACAACGCTGCCGACCTGGCCCTGGTCTACACCCCGGGTGTCGCGAAGGTCTGCCGGATGATCACGGACGACCCGACGGTCGCTTACCGGCTGACGATCCGATCGAATTCGGTGGCGGTGATCACCGATGGATCGGCGGTGCTGGGGCTGGGCGACATCGGGCCGCTGGCATCGCTGCCGGTGATGGAGGGCAAGGCGATGCTCTTCAAGTCCTTCGGCGGCGTGGACGCCTACCCCATCCTGGTCGACGAACGGGACCCCGACACGTTCGTCGACACCGTCGCCCGCATCGCCAGCGGGTTCGGTGGCATCAACCTCGAAGACATCTCCGCGCCACGGTGCTTCGAGATCGAGGGCAAGCTGCGCCAACGCCTGGACATCCCGGTCTTCCACGACGACCAGCACGGCACCGCCATCGTCGTGCTGGCCGCACTGGTCAATGCGGCCAAAGTGGTCGATCGCGACCTCGACACGTTGCGCGTGGTGGTCCAGGGCATCGGCGCAGCGGGGGTGGCGATCATCGAGCTGCTGCAGGCCGCTGGGGTCACCGACATCGTGCCGGTCGACATCGACGGCATCGTCGAGCCCACGCGCAAGGCCGGTCTGGATCCCATCCGCCGCCGGATCGCCAAGCGCACCAACCCGCGCGGCCTGTCGGGCAGCGCCGAGGTGGCACTCGTGGACGCTGACGTGTTCATCGGGGTGTCCGGCCCGGATTCGCTGCCCCTGGAGTGGGTGCGGACGATGTCGGACGACCGGATCGTGTTCGCCATGGCCAACCCCACGCCGGAGATCCATCCCGATGTGGCCCGCAACCACGTCAGGGTGATGGCGACCGGACGATCGGACTTCCCGAACCAGATCAACAACGTGCTGGCGTTTCCGGGCCTGTTTCGTGGCTTGCTGGACTGTGCCGCCACGAAGGTCACCGACGAGATGAAGATCGCCGCCGCCCACGGGATCGCGTCCATCGTCGGCGATGACCTGGCCCCGGACTACGTCATCCCCTCCCCCTTCGACCGGTCGGTGGTACCGGTCGTGGCAGAGGCCGTTGCAGCCACCGCCCGCAACCAGGGCCACGTCCGACCCGGATCCGCCGGATCACTGGAATCCGAATCGCAGGTGGCCATGCACGGGGCGGCCCGCCGTGCCGTCCAGCGAGCCGTTGCCCGACGGTTCAGCGACCAGGCAGCAGCCGAGGACGTGTCGGGCTGAGTCAGTGCACCTCGTCGGTGCGCTGAGCCCGCAGTTCCTCCAGGATTTCCCGCAGCAGGACAACGTCCTCCGGCTCGGCGGCCGGTTCCGGCTCGTCAGGCTCCTGGCGCTGCATCCGGTTGTAACCCTTCACGATGAAGAACAGGACCAATGTCACGAACACGAACGTCACCAGTGCGGTGATCACGGCACCGACGGAGCCGACCGGCGTTCCGTCGACCGTTTCACCGAACGTGAGGACGTTGTCGAAATCGGGCTCGCCGAAGATCAAACCGATCACCGGCATGACGACCCGCTGGACCAGTGCGTTGACCACGCCGGTGACCGCGACGCCCATGACGAAGCCGACCGCCAGATCGATGAAGTTCCCGCGGTTGATGAATTCCTTGAACTCGGCGAACACGGCCAGCGCCTCCCCCGCATCGTCGGACGCGATGCGACGGACGGCACGCTAGTCCAGGCTCTTGAGCCATCGACGCAGGGTGTCATCGAGGCCCGCGATGGTGGTGGCTTCGGACGCGGCCGTGCCGGTCGGACTCGCCGCCTTCGTCACCCGCAGAGAGTGGTCGCCGCCGCGCACCGCGTGCACCGTCGAACGGCGAGGAAGCTTGTGACGGTGCTCCTCCAGGAGCTCGAGGGCGCAGAACCTGTCGCGATCCCCCTGCAGGAACAACACGGGGAGTCCGACGTGCGGCCAATGATCGACCCGCAACTGCTCGGGTTTTCCGGGGGCGTGCAGGGGATAGCCATACAGCAGCAGACCGGCGGCCGGGAGCCCCTCGGCGACAGCCATCGACGCCACGCGCCCGCCATACGACTTGCCACCGACGACCCAGTGCCGGTTCGACCCCACGGCGGCCTGGGCGGCCGCCAGGACAGCGGCGTAGCCGGGTACCGACCGGTCGGCCCGCGGCGCCCGCCGTCCTGCTTCGCGGTAGGGCAGATTGGCACGCACGACCGTGCACCCGAGTCCCGTCAACACGTGCGCCAACGCCGTCAGACCGTCCCCGTCCAGGTCGCCCCCGGCCCCGGGAGTCAGCAGGACCGACCGCGCTACCTGCCGGGCGGTGCCGCGGGCGGGGCGATGGACCGCCGCGGAGACGTGGTCGACGACGGGGTCATCGACGTCGAGGTGCAGCCGGCGGACGCTCACCGGACAGCCGGCATCGGACGTTGCAGCACGGACGGCTCCTGACCACGACACGGGTCGACGGGGGTCGGGACCCTATCGGCCTGCGCGCGAGCGGCCCACCGGGTGGGATGCCCGGTGGGCCGTCGGATCGCCATCACCTCGATGACCGCGACCGACGGGTCACCTGGAGGGAGAGCGTGACCCGACATCGGTGAGGTCGTCCGGGTCAGCGCCGCTCGGGAGTGACCACCACGACCGGGCAGGGGCTGTGAGTGACCGCCTGCTGCGAGACCGAGCCCATGAGCAGGCCCCGGAACCCGCCGAGTCCTCGCGCACCCACGACCAGCAGGTCAGCGCCCTCCGCTGCCTGCGTGAGCACGCTGGCCGCTCCCCCGGCCCGCACGATGCGCATGATCTTGAGATCCGGCGCTCCGCCCACGTCCTCCAACACGTCGTCAAGGATGGATTCTGCGGCGGCTCGCAGTTCGTCGTCGCTGGGCAGGGTGACCACCATCGGCAGCGCGGTCAGGTCGGGTGTCGGGAAGGCATGGACGAGTTCGAGGACCGCGTCCCGCAACCGCGCCTCGTCGATCGCCCACATCAGGGCACGACGGGAGTCCGGTGACGTATCGATCCCGACAACGATGCGGCTCATGGTCCGACCTCCTCAGGATGGTCCGTGTCGACGGTCCGGTGGCGGGGCCCTACCCATTGGATCGTCATTCATGAGCATGCCGGGCGCGCGGACACCTGCACAGTGCGGGACGGCCCCCCGAGCCCGGGCCGATGGGCCCAACTGGGGGCTAGCATGGCCGCGCAATGCCACCGTTCGGCGGCGTTGCGGGGAGGTGAACGTATGCGCTACCCGACGCGGCTGCTGACCGACGACGAAGAGATCATCGACCAGTTCCGGCCCCACTGGAAGGTGCTGTTGCCGGCGATCTTCTGGGCCATGCTGCTCGCCGCACTGGCGGGTGTGGCCATGGCGGCGCTGGACGACCCGTGGCGTTGGTACGCGTTGGCCGCCGCCGTCGTGATCTGGTTGCTGCTGTCCGCGCGGGCGCTCCTGGCCTGGTGGTTCACCAACTACGTGCTGACCACGGAACGCATCATCGTTCGCAAGGGCATGATCGCCCGGACGGGAGTCGAGATCCCCCTGGAGAACGTCACCAATGTGCTGTTCGCGCAGTCGGTGATGGAACGTCTGTTGCGGTACGGAGATGTGACCCTGGAGTCAGCCGGCACACAGGGGCGCAGCGAACTGCACGACATCCCGGACCCGGAGGGCTTCCAGTCCGAGGTCTACGCCACCCGCGAGCTGCGGACCTCGTCGATCACGGGCAGCGGCACGGACGCACGCGACATCGTGGCGCAACTGGAGGCCCTCGCGGACCTGCGCGAACGGGGCCACCTCAGTGACGACGAGTTCGCGACCCGGAAGGCCTCGCTGTTGCGTGAGGCCGAGGGCGCCTGACCGTCCGGGGGTCATCCGCACCGACCCTCCCCCGCCGGTGGACCCGAACGGGACGGGACCTCCTGCCCTGCCCGCAACCTCGCTGCGGCAGCATGCTCGTGGCGTTCCCTTCAAGGAGGCCAGACAGATGCTCCCCACCGATCCCGTAGGCGGTCTGATCGGCTCACCGGTCGCGACCATCAGCCCGACCGCGACCCTGCGCCAGGCGGCAGAGGGACTCGTCGCGGACGACGTCGGCCTGCTGGTCGTGGTCGATCCCGGCGGCGTCCGCGGTGTGATCTCCGAACGGGATGTGATGGGCGCGATCGCCGACAACCTCGACATGGACGAGGAACGGGTGTTGGACTCGGCGTCGACCGACGTCATCAGCGTCGAAACCGGCACCTCGATCCTGGAGGCCGCTCGGACCATGGCGGAAGCCGGCATCCGCCACCTGGCGGTCAAGGAGCGCGGCGTGACGACCGGTGTGGTGTCGATCCGTGACGTGCTCGGCATCCTGCTGCACCAGGGCATCCCGGCCCGCGGCGCCTGATCCCGACGCGCTCGATCAGGAGCGTGCCGCGCCGTCTGCCACCGGTTGGACGCGATCGGGTGACCTACGACGTCGATCGACCCGGTCCCACAGCATCAGCAGGCTCGGCAGGACCAGCGTGGACGCGACCAGCGAGTAGAGGATCGCGTACCCGATCACGAAGCCCAGTTGCGAGAACGGCAACAGCGTCGAGGTGGTGAGGATCCCGAACCCGATCGCCGTCGTCAGCGCCGATCCGACCAGCGCCCCACCGGTGCGCGTCATCGTCCGGCGCATCGGGGTCTGATCCTCCGCGTGACGGCGTTCCTCGAGGAACCTCGACGTCACATGGATCGTGAACGGCACGCCGATCCCGATCGACAGCGCGGCGAGCGTGGCCGTGACCGGGTTCAGGGGGATGCCGGTCAGCGCCATCGTCCCGAAGGTCAGGGCGAGCACGAGCCCGACGGGCAGCACCGTGATGACCCCCAGCATCGGTCGACGATCGGCCACGGTGAAGTGCACGATCAGCAGGGCCATCGCCGCACCCAGGGCGATCAGCAGGGACACGATCTGCGAATCCTCGATCTGATCACCCTGCCGTGCCTGGACGATCTGCTGCGAAACCGGGGTCGCCTCCACCCCGACATCGCCCGTCGACGCGAAGGCCTCGGTCAGTGTTGCCTCGAGTTGTCCGACACCGGACTGGCCCGCGCTCGTCCGTAGATCCGCCCGACCGATGAACCCGTCGTCGGTGCGCATGAGGACGTCCTGTGCCGCCGGCACCTCGTCGAGGAGCAGGTCGTAGAGGGCGGCGACATCAGCATCCGACGCGACGGTCAGATCCTCCCGGACACCGGCCTGACCCAGCTGCGGGGCCAGGTCCTCGTTCCCGAAGGCCTGCCCCAGCACGGCCGTCAGGACGCTGCCGGCCGGCTGTCCGGCGATGGTCTCGACGTCGTCCAACTGCGCCGCCCGTTGCAGGGCCTCGACCGTCGCGTTGTGACCCTCCGGGGTCGCGACGTCGCCGGTCAGCAGCACCTGGGTCGATTCTTCGAACCCTCCGTTGAAGTCGCTGGACAGGGTCTCGAAGACCTCCAGCAGGGGTTCGTCCTGGGGCACGAAGTCGGTGAGGTTGAACTCGCTGTCCAGCTGCGTGAAGCCGTAACCGCCGACGACCGTCAGTGCCACGGCGACGATCAGCGTGGCGACCGGCACCCGCTCGGCCAACCACGCCGTCCGGCCGGCCAGCCGCGGGAGACCTCGCGTCGTCTGGGTGGACAGAGCAGAGACCGGAAGACGATCGCTCCGGTCGGCCCGCCGGTCGAGCATGATGCGGATGGCAGGCAGGAACGTCAGCGTGAGCACGAACGCCGCGGCGATCCCGCTGGCCGCCAGAACTCCCAGCGTGGCGAGGAACCCCACAGGGCTGGCGAGGTTGGTCAGGAAGCCGATCGCGGTGGCGGCGGTGACCAGCAGCAGGGTGAACCCGGTCGTGCGGATCGCGGTCGTCAGGCCGGTCCCCGGGTCGGCACCGGTACCGAGCTCCGCCCGGTAGCGCGCGAGCAGATGGATCGCGAAATCGACGCCGAGGCCGACGATCAGGAT
>JBDNIX010000301.1:0-19651 GCA_041688045.1 Nitriliruptoraceae bacterium | reverse complement strand
TGGCGTTGGCCCTACCGCCGGACCTCGCGTCCGCGGTCGAGGACGCCACCGATGATGGCGGCACGAGCCCAGTGCCGGGTGCAAGGTTGCCGGACGGCGAGTGGATCGGTTCCTTCGATGCGTCCGGAGCGTTCGCCGGCGATTTCGAGGGTTCGACCGCAGACGTCGACGTCGTGGTTCGGGGGTCGCTCGGTTTCGATGCAGCCGGTGGCGTGCTGGACGGCGAGTGGTCCTTCTGGGCCCTCCAGAGCATGCGCCTGCAGACACCTGGAGGACCGGGAACCGCCCTGTTCGTGTCGCAGGGCGACGGCGCGGTCGACGGCAGTGGGCGCACGGTGCGGATGACCGGCCAGAACTCGACCACCGGGACCGTGGTCATCGCGGGCAGGGCTCAGAGTGTGGGTCCGAACCAGCACGTCACGGGCCCCCTGGAGGTCCAGGTGGCGTTCGAGGGATGTGGACTCGTGGTAGGTGACTGGATCACCCCGCTGTCGGCTCTCATGGACACGACGGGCCTGACCGGATCTCTCGAGGGGTCATTCGCCGCCGCCTACCAGGGCGAGCAGAGCGATCTGCTGGAGCGGTTCGATCAACTGCGCCTGGACATGAACGTCTGGGAGCGGGATCTGCTGGAGACCAGCGATCCGGATCCCGTTCGGGCCACCGACCTGATCAACCGGATCTACGCTCTCGAGTACCAGGTTCGTCAAGGTGTCGACGATTGCCTGTTCGACACCGACGGGGACCGGGAGGAGTTCTCCAGGTTCCTGACTGCTGCCGCCAGGGACCTGCTGTGGCTGTTCCTGACGACGAACGAACCGGGCGCCGCGAACCTCGATGACAGCATCACGTTGTCGCTGGACTTCGGGATCGTGGGCAGCGGTGCCTCCGATCAGGGGACGGCCGCGGACTTCGTCGCTGAGATCCAGGACCATGTCAATCGCATCCTCGCTGAGCAGGTGCTGGTGCAGACCGACGGGGTGAGCCCGGCGACGGGCGCTTCTTGTTCGTCCGCCACGCCATGTGTCGGGCTCAACCCTGAAGCACAGCAGGCGCTCCGGGCCGCGGCTCGACTGGGCTTGGACATCGAGATCGCTGGTCAGCAGGGATCAGCACAACAGACCCTGGATGCGATGGATGCCAACGAAGCGGATGAGGAGACCGACCAATGAGGGCTGCCACGGTGATCGTCGACGGGTCTCGTCGGTCGAACGCCTCCCGATGGTTGTGGGGTGTCCTCGGAGCGATCGTTGTGGTCCTCGCGGCCTGCAGTTCGCCGCAGGAATCCGCTTCCGGCGAGGACGCAGATGCTGCGGTCGAGGACGTCGAGTCGGACGTCACGACCGATGCCGGGACCACGGATGCGGGGCCTGTCGAGGATGAAGACGCCGAGCCGATCGTCGAGGAAGGCCGACCTCGTCCCGATCTCGGCCTGCCGGATCTTGCGTTGACGACGCCCGTCCAGGGTGGGGGTCAGTGGCCCGAGTTGTCGTGGGAAACGGTCGCGTCCGCGGACCGCTACACGGTCACGCTCTACGATCCCGACGGCTTGGCGTACTGGGCATGGCGTGGATCCGAGCCGACGGTGGTGGCCGGCGGGTTCAACACGCCGCCTGAGGAGGGTTCGGGTGTCACGCCCCGCGTGCGCCCGGGGATGACCTGGGATGTCGTGGCACGTGACGCATCCGGCGAGCTCATCGCACAGAGCGGCGTGCGGCCGATCGAGCCGTAGGTCGGGCGGACCAGCGACGTCCCGGTGGCAGGATGTCAGGCGCTGACGCGTTCGAAGACGGCTGCAAGGCCCTGCCCGCCGCCGATGCACATCGTCTCGAGCCCGTACCGCGCCTCACGCCGGTCCAGTTCGTTGAGCAACGTGGCGAGGATCCGTGTTCCTGTGGCACCGACCGGGTGGCCGAGCGAGATGCCCGACCCGTTGACGTTGGTGCGCTCCTGATCCGCCGCACCGAACCCCCAGGCACGCATCACCGCCAGAGCCTGCGCGGCGAACGCCTCGTTCAGCTCGATCAGATCCATCTGGGCCAACGTGAGCTCGGCCCGTGCCAGCGCACGCTCCGTCGCCGGGACCGGTCCTATCCCCATGCGCTCGGGACCCACACCCGCCACCGCCCACGAGACCAACCGTGCCATCGGCCGTAGTCCCAGTTCCTCAGCGCGGTCGAGGTGGGTCACGACGCACACCGCGGCGCCGTCGTTCTGTCCGGAGGCGTTGCCGGCGGTGACGGTGGCATCCGGATCCAGTTTCCCGCGGATGGCGCGCAGTCCTGCAAGGGCTTCCAGCGTCGTCTTTGCACGTGGATGCTCGTCGCGGGTGACCACGACCGGATCGCCTCGCCGGGCGGGCACGGTGACGGGGACGATCTCACGGTCGAAGCGCCCCTCCTGCTGCGCGGCGACGGCCCGTTGGTGCGATTGCAGCGCCAGTTCATCCTGTTCCTGACGCGGGATGTCGAACTCCCTGCGCAGGTTCTCGGCCGTCTCGAGCATCCCCCCTTCGACGGGGTGATGGACACCTCCGGCGGTGACCCGCCCACGCGCGAGCCGGTCCATGAGGGTGACGTCGGCGCGCGCCCCCCAGCGCAGGCCGAGGGCGTAGTGCTCGACGCTGCTCATGGACTCCGCACCGCCGGCGAGCACCACGTCTGCTGCGCCCGTCTGGACCCGCATGGCGGCGTCCACGACGGCCTGCAACCCGGATCCGCAGCGACGGTCCACCTGCACACCCGGAACGTCGACCGGCAGACCGGCGTCGAGTGCCGCGGTGCGGCCGATCGCCGGTTCCTCGCCGTTGGGGTAGGCCTGGCCCAGAACGACGTCGTCGATGGCATCACCCGGCAGGTCCGTGCGCTCGAGCAGGGCTCGGATCACGGTCGCGGCCAGCGCCGAGGCGGGGACGCCTTTGAGCGCTCCTCCGAAGCGTCCCACCGGGGTACGGATCGGGGAACAGATGACGGCATCTCGCACAGAAGGCTCCGGCGGTCGCGGTGAACAGGAGTCTGCGTATTGTAGACCGGTCGCCGACCGAGGCAGTTTGCACGGTTTGCCCTGGTCCGGAACAGCAGGCTCGCTGTGGGCGTTCACACTCTTCCAATCGTCCCAAGGAGCACCGCACGTGGTCCAGCCCGCCGTCACGCGCCGCGAGTCCCTCACCAATGAGGAGATCGCCCGCTACAGCCGTCACCTGATCATCCCCGACGTGGGGATGGAGGGTCAGGAGCGCATGAAGGCCGCCAAGGTCCTGCTCGTGGGGACCGGCGGCCTCGGATCGCCGTTGGCGCTGTACCTCGCGGCTGCCGGGGTGGGGACCATCGGGCTGGTCGACAACGACGTGGTCGACGCGTCCAACCTGCAGCGCCAGATCATCCATGGCACGTCCGACATCGGTGTCCACAAACTGGATTCCGCTGAGGCGTCGATCAAGGAGATCAATCCCCACGTGCAGGTCATCCAGCACCGGACGTTCCTGACCTCGGAGAACGCGCTCGAGATCGTGGCGGACTACGACCTCGTCATCGACGGAACCGACAACTTCCCGACCCGGTACCTGGTCAACGACGCGTGTGTGTTGTCGGGCAAGCCCAATGTCTACGGCTCGATCTTCCGATTCGAGGGACAGCTCAGCGTTTTCTGGGCGCAGGAAGGACCGTGCTACCGCTGCATGTTCCCGGAGCCACCCCCGCCCGGCATGGTCCCCAACTGCGCCGAAGGTGGCGTGCTCGGCATCATGGCGGGTCACATCGGCACGGCACAGGGCATCGAAGGCATCAAGCTGATCGCGGGAATCGGTGATCCGATGATCGGGCGTCTGGGCCTGTATGACGCACTCGAGCAGCGCTGGATGTACGTCAAGGTCACCAAGGATCCAGACTGCCCCGTCTGCGGCGAGAACCCCACGGTCACCGAACTGATCGACTATGAGGAGTTCTGCGGTGTCCCGGCACACGACCGGGTCACCGAGGTGGATCTGTCGCTGGCCGATCTGGAAATCCTGCCGACCGAGTACGCGGAGATCGCCGACAAGCCGGACGTCGTGCTGCTCGATGTTCGTGAGGAGCACGAGTATGAAATCAATCGGATCCCCGGATCCGTCCTGATCCCCAAGGACACGTTGGCCGGCAAGCTCCGTGAACTCGACCCGACGGCGGACTACGTCGTGCACTGTCTGTCCGGCGCGCGGTCGCTCGAGTCCACGGAGCTGTTGCGTGGCGCTGGCTTCAAGGCACGGTCGATGCGTGGTGGGATCAACGCGTACTCGCGACAGGTGGATCCGAGCATTCCGACGTACTGAGTCGCGCTCCGAAACGTGACGACGGCGAAGACGCGCCCGGCACTGGCCAAACCGCCGGTTTCCTGTCAAGATGGGGTCGTGGATGGGAGGTGAGCGTCATGGGCGTACCGGTGTCGGTCCTGTTGGATCGCAAGGGCTCCGCGCTGGAAGCTATGGGCCTCGATGCGACGATCGCTGAGGCGGCGGAACGCATGGCGGCGCGCAACATCGGATCGGTCGTCGTCACCTCGGGCGACGGCACGCTCGCCGGCCTGTTGTCCGAGCGGGACATCGTGCGTGAGATCGCGGCGTCGGGCCCGACGGCGCTCGAGCTGCAGGTCTCCGTCGCGATGTCGCGTGACGTGGAGACCTGTCATCCCACCACCGGAACCGACGAGTTGATGCGCGTCATGACCGAACGGCGCGTGCGTCACGTACCCGTCGTCGACGGTGAGTGGCAGCTTGTTGGTCTGGTATCGATCGGCGACGTCGTCAAGTGGCAGCTCGAGGAACTTTCGACCGAGGCCGCCCAGCTCCAGGCCTATGTGCGGGGGAGCAGCTACTGACGCGTCGCGCCGGTGGCCTGGACGTCCGCAGCCGTTGCCAGGGGATGTATGGCATCGGTCGCCAGTGCGACCGTGACCGGCGCCCCCGGTTGGGGCCCGTGACCGCGCCAGACGGGGACGCTCACCTCCAAGCCCGCGCGCGTGCGGACGCGCACGCGCAGATGGTCGCCGGCGAAGCGACGTCCGGCAACCTCGCCATCGATCGCCACCTCGTCCGGACGCACCGGTTGCAGCGGGTCGGTGAGCCGGAGCGCATGAAGCAGGAGTACGACACGGACGGACCCGTCGGGCAACCCGGGCACGGGCAGCGGTCCCAGCGCGGTCGTGGCCACGCCGTCGGTGACCTCGGCGTCCAGGATCGGGTCCAGGCCGAGGAAGCGCGCGACGAAGTCCGTGCGGGGCTGCTGCCACAGTTCGTCCGGCACACCGACCTGAGCGATCCGGCCGGCCCGCATGACGGCGATCCGGTCCGCCAACGCCAATGCCTCGTCCTGATCGTGGGTGACGTACACGACCGTCGTGCCGAGCGATCGCAGCAGCGGTGGGAGGTCGGTCAGCAGTCGGTCACGCAGGGCGCGGTCGAGGGAGCCCAGCGGTTCGTCGAGCATGAGCAGTCGAGGTTGCGCGGCGATCGACCGTGCCAGGGCGACGCGCTGTTGTTCCCCTCCGGACAGCGACGCGATCGCACGGTCGTCGGTGCCGGCCAGGTCGACGAGGTGCAGCGCGTCCTGCACACGGTCGTGCGTCTCGCGGCGGTCCACGCCCTGCATGCGGGGTCCGAAACCGACGTTGTCGGCCACGTTGCGATGGGGGAACAGCGCATTATCCTGGAACATCAGTCCGACGCGCCGCTGGTCCGGGCGCTGCCCGTCGAGTATCTGGCCGTCCAGTTCGATGGTGCCGCCGGCGGTGGGCACCAGTCCGGCAATGGCGCGAAGGAGCGTCGATTTCCCGCACCCGCTGGGGCCGAGGACGCACAGCACCTCGCCGTCATCCGCGGTCAGCGACAGGTCGTCGACGGCGACGTGGTCGTCGTAGAGCACCGTCAGATCGTCGACCCTGAGCATCAGAACCTCCCCACCTGGCCGACGCGTAGCCGGTCGATCAACAGGATCGCGGATGCTGTGACCACCATCAGAATCGTGGACATGGCCATCGCCTGGCCGAAATTCGTGACACCGGGACGCCCGAGCAGCCGGAAGATAGCGACCGGCATGGTCGGGAACTGTGCTCGAGCCACGAAGACCGTCGCACCGAACTCGCCGACGGCGATCGCGAAGGAGAACCCCGCAGCCACCAGCAGTGCCCGACCGACGATCGGCAGATCCACCTCCTGCCAGACACGTCGAGGTGTCGCACCCAGGGTTGCCGCCGCCTCCCGCAGCCGCTGATCGATCGCGCGCAGGACGGGCAACAGGGTGCGGACCACGAACGGCGTCGCGATCAGCGCCTGGGCGATCGGGACCAGCCACGGGGACCCACGCAGATCCACGGGAGGACGGCCCAGGGCCAACAGGAACCCGAACCCGATCGTGACCGCCGAGGTTCCCAAGGGAACCATCAGCGCCCGATCCACCAGTCCGGTGATGGGACCACGGCCGGTGACCGCGGCGGTGGCGGCCAATCCACCGACCACGACCGCGACCAGTGTGGCGGCGATGGCGAACCCGATGGAGTTGCGCACGGCTTCCCACGGTGCGACGGCCAGGATGGTGTCGCGGGTGTCCCGGAACAGGGCGTCGTAGTGGGCCAACCCGTAGCCGTCCGCCAGCGCCAGGGATCGCTCCACGAGCACCAGCAGCGGCGCTCCCAAGAGCACGGCCATGATGGCCAGGTTGGCCGCGACGAAGATCCGTTCGCCTGTCGTTCGCACGGGCCGGGCGGCGACGGAGGAGGCCACCAGCGGCTGGGAGCCGACCCGACGCTGGAGCCGTCCGTAGACCGTCAGGGCCGCGACCACCGCGATGAGTTGCAGCAGAGCGAGCACGGATGCCAATGGCAGGTCCAGAAGCTGGGTCGTCGCCCGATGGATCTCGACCTCGATGGTGGCACGGCCGGGGCCGCCCAGGATCAGCACGACCCCGAACGACGTGAACGTGAACAGGAAGACGATGGCGGCGGCCGATGCGATCGCCGGGCGGAGCAGCGGGAGGGACACCTCCCGGAACGCGCGCCACCGGGACGCGCCGAGGACCCGGGCAGCATCTTCCAGACGGGGGTCCAGCAGCGACCACAATCCGCCGACGGTGCGGACGACCACGGCGTAATTGAAGAACACGTGGGCAATGAGGATCGCCGTCACCGTCCGACGCAGGTCGACGGTCGGTGCGCCATCGCCGAGCAGGCCGGACAGGGCGCCGTTCACCGGACTGTCCGGACCCAACAGGGCGAGGAACGCGGCAGCCACGACCACCGTGGGCAGGACGAACGGCACCGTGACCACAGCGCGCAGGAAGGCACTGCCTCGAAACCGCAGTCGCGACAGGGCATAGGCCCCGGGGAGTCCGATCGCCAGCGTCAGGGCGGTGGAGAGCACGGCCTGCCACAACGTGAACCACGCGACGCGCCCGACCACGGGATCCTGGAGGACGGTCCAGACGGCCGACAGGTCGAACTCCCCGGCGGGACGCAACCCGGTCGCGACGATGGTCGCGACCGGGTTGACGAAGAACACGGCGAGGAACGCGACGGGCAGCGCCAGGAGTGCTGCCGTCGTCCACGGACGCGCCGTCGGTCGAGAGCTCACCGCAGCGTCATCGCAGCACGGTCCGCGTCCACTGGTCGATCCACTCCTCGCGGTTGTCTCCGATGGCCTGCGGGTCGGGCTCGATCGGGTCCTCCGGCAGGACGGCGTGCTCCTCGAAGACCTCCGGCAACGGTGCGTCCTCGACGACCGGGAACACGAACATCGTCAGCGGGATGTCCTCCTGGAACGCCGGCGACAGCATGAAGTCGACCACGCGCTGGGCCTCCTCGGCATGCTCGGTCGTCTCCAGGATGCCGACGAACTCGATCTGCCGGATGCAGGACGCCCCGATCACGCCGGTCGGCGGCTCGTCGATCGGCGGGTCCGCGAAGAACACCTCGGCTGGTGGGCTGGAGGCATAGGACACCACGATCGGTCGATCCCCGTCGCTGGTCGCCGTGAACTCTCCGTAGTAGGCCTCGGTCCAGCCGTCGGTCACCAGGACGTCGTTGTCCCGCAGTGCTTCCCAGGCGTCGAGGTAGCCCGACTCGCCGAAGTGGTCGATCGTGGCCAGCAGGAACGCGAGCCCGGGGGAGGAGGTCGCCGGGTTCTGTACCGCGAGTAGCCCCCTGTAGGGCTCTTCGAGCAGATCGTCGAGGTCGTCGGGTACCGGGATCCCGGCCTCCTCGAACCAGGCGATGTCATAGTTGAGGCAGACGTCACCGACGTCGACCGGGGTCAGCCGGTGGTCGGGGTCGAGCTGGTAGCGCTCCGGGACCGCGTCCAAACGGTCGGAGCGGTAGCTCTGGAACAACCCGGCATCCAGGGCCCGTGAAAAGAACGTGGTGTCGACCCCGAACAGCAGGTCCCCCTGGGGCTGGTCGGCGGTGAGGATCGCCTGGTTGAGGGCCGTCCCCGCATCGCCCATCGGCACCACCTCGATGCTGATGCCCGTCTCCGCGGTGAAGTCGTCCAGGACCTCGGTGGAGACATCGAAGGAATCGTGGGTCATGAGACGCACGGTGACGGGCTCGGCCTCGGCCGCGGTGTCGTCGTCCGACGCCGAAGTGCCAGCCTCGGGCGCGTCGTCGGCGTCCGTGGCGGAATCCTCGGTCGCTTCCCCTTCGGTGGGGTCGTCGTCGGTCGGGTCGGGAGTCGGATCAGCGCCACAGGCCGACAGCACGAGTGCGACGGCGAGCAGGAGCGGGACGAACGGACCACGCATGGAAATCACCTCTTGGTTAGTGGTTGGCAGCACCCGGCTGCACCACGAGCAGCACCCCCGCGCGCAGCGCGACGGCAGCCCGGGTACCGGTGAGCTCGTTGCTGACACCCCGTGAGGAACCTGCGGCCAGGTCGTGGCCGTCGAGCGGGAACCGCAGCCCGTCGGTGCTGACCCCGTGCGCATCACCGTGCGCCGGGATGAGACTGACGAGATCGCCGGATTGACCCGTGATCTCGATGGGAAGGGCGGCATCCGAACCATGGATCACGCTCACCGTGGCCGGCCCCATCAGGGCGACGATCGTCGTCCCGGCGTAGGCGGGAGCGGCCAGCAGTGCGGCATTCGCCAGGAGGTGGTCCAGGCGGCCGCCGTGGCCACCGACCACGGTGATCCGGTTGGGATCTCGCGCGATCGCCGTGTCCATGGCGATGGCCAAATCCGTCAGATCCTTGTCGGTCGGGTAGTCATCGACCGGAATTCCACCGGCTCGCGCCGCGGCCAGTTGGTGCGGATCGACGGAGTCCAGGTCTCCGACGATCCGGTCGACCGTCAGCCCCAGCACGTCGGCAGCCGCCAACCCGGAGTCGGCGGCGATCACGTACGTCCGCGGGGGGAGCAGATGCCGGATGGCGCCATCGACGGCGTCGCCGCCAACCAACACGACAACCTCGCCGTCCGTGGACGGCAGGGACGTCGAGGTGGGTGACTCGAACACCGTGCACCTCCCTCCGCTGGCATTACCCAGCTCAGGTTCCACGGGTCGATGACGCTCGTCCCCGGTCCGATCTGCTCACGGTGCTTGGAGCATCGTGATCGATCGACCGTGGTCGGCGGTCACCCTCTCAGCCCGGCTGTCCCGAGCTCCCCGGGTGTCGCTGTCGGCGCACGAGACGCCGACGCCCCCACTGTATCGTCCGCACCGGTCCAGTCGAACACGTCGGTTTGGACGGCGCCCCGGGTCAACTCGTCCCACATGAACCAGAACCGGTCCTGTCCGGGCATGCCGAACAGGTACGGAACCAGTCCGTCCCCGAGGGTCAGCCGACCGACGTCCAGACCAGTCCAGCACTGACCAGGAGGCCCTTGAAACGCCGGGGCATGGCTGGGATCAGCGCCGGTCCGAGGAAGACGCCCGCACGACCGGCTTCGAGCAGGGCGTGCACCACCTCCTGGCCCAGGGGGCGATGCCGAGCGCCGCCAGGAACGTGCCCGTTCGATTCCCGACAGCGATCCGGTGGCTTCCACACGTCCCACGAGGCTGAGATCTTCACGACGTCCATCGGCGCATCCGCGCGCGGCACGGCTGCCTTGATCCCGAGCGGCCGGTCAGCCGGTGTTGCGCAGCCCGGCGGCGATTCCGTTCGTGGCGACGAGCACGGCCTGACGCAGCGTGCCGGCATCGCCGTTCTGTGTCCGCTCATCGTCGGCCTGGAGCCGATCGAGCAATGCCACCTGCACGGCATGCAGCGGATCGAGGTAGGGGTCGCGCAGGCGGAGGAGCTCGGCCAGGTCGGGGTCATGGGCCAACAGTTCGGGATGTCCGGTGATCCGCAGGAGCCCGGTGACGGTCCGGTCGTGCTCCGCCAGAATGTCCGGCAGGACCGCGTCGCGAACTCCCGCCGTGGCCAGGCGCTCATAGTCGGCGGCGATCCGCATATCCGCCTTGGCGAGGGACATCTCGACGTTGTCGAAGGTGACCCGGAGCAACGGGCTGTCTTGCGTGATCGAGCGGAGTTCAGCCCACCGATCCTCGTCGTCCCGGGCCCACTGGTGCAGGGCCGAACCGATCCCGAACCAGGCGGGCAGGTGGATACGGCACTGGGTCCAGGCGAACACCCAGGGGATCGCGCGCAGGTCGTCGAGGCTACGTCCGGCCTGGCGTCGGGCGGGTCGCGAGGCGAGGTTCAGCTGACCGATTGCGGCCAACGGCGTCGCCTCGTGCAGGTAGTCGACCAGTCGCTGGTTGTCGTGGACCAGGCCCCGGTAGGCGGCGCGTGCCAGGTCGGACAGTTCGTCGAGGACGACATCGGCGCGGTCAGTGGTCTTCTTCGCCCGGTGGGGGCGCGTGGTGACGAGGACGGCACTGATGAGTTGTTCGAGGTGGCGATGCGCGAGCGCCGGATCGCGGTAGCGGGCGGCGATGACCTCGCCCTGTTCGGTGAGACGCAGACGGCCTCGGACCGATTCGGGCGGCTGAGCACGGATGGCCGCATTTGCCGGCCCACCGCCGCGCCCGATGGATCCCCCCCCGACCGTGGAAGAGCGTCAGAGCGATGCCGTGATCGTCGGCGACGGCTGCCAATGCACGCTGGGCCTTCTGCAGTTGCCACGTGGCCGTGAGGTAGCCACCGTCCTTGTTGGAGTCGCTGTACCCGATCATGATCTGTTGGTGGTCGCCGCGGCTCTGGATGTGTTGTCGGTACGTGGGTGTGCGCAGCAGGTCGTCGAGGACACGGGGAGCGCGCTCGAGGTCATCGACGGTCTCGAACAGCGGGACCACGTCCAGTCCGTCGGCACACCCGGCGTCCCGGGCCATGACCAGCACACCCAGGACGTCCGAGACCTGTTCGGTCATCGAGATGATGTAGGTGTCGATGGCCTGGCGACTGATCCGTTCGTAGGCGCGGCGGACGGTCCGAAACAGCCCGAGGGTGGCGTTGGTGTCCTCATCGAAGTCCAGCACCGCGGGTGTCAGGGGCCGGTCGATCGACAGCTCGTGGGTGAGCAGCGCGACCTTGTCGGCTTCGGGCAGTGCGGCGTAGTTGTCGGTGTCCCCGTAGCGACGGAAGACCGCCCCGAGCGCCTGGCGATGGCGGTTGGCGTGCTGTCGGAGGTCCAGGGTCGCGAGGTGGAACCCGAAGACCTCGGCCTGGACCTGTAGATCGCGGACCCTGCCGTCGGCGATCGCGACCGCACCCGCGTGGCGCAAGCTGTCGCGCAGGATCTGCAGATCGGCGACGAACGCGTCGGGGTGGCCATAGCTGCGTGGGTCGACCCGGCGATCGGCGCGCCACGGTCGGACGGCGCGTTCCTCGGTGATGAGCAGTACGCGATAGGTCAGGGCCAGGAACTGGCGGTGGGGCTGCGCCTCGTAGCGGCGTTCGATCGCCGCCGCCTCGTCGGGCAGTCGCTCGCGCAGTTCGTCGTAGCGGGTCGCCAGCACCTCCGAGGTGCCGCGTGCCTGGCTGACCGACAGGTGCGCGTGGAGCCGATCGATGCTCCGTCGCAACAGTTTGATCGCCAGCATCTTGTGTTCGCGCAGCGTCTGTTCGGTGACGTCCAGGGTCACGTTGGGATTGCCATCGCGATCGCCGCCGATCCACGAACCGAAGGTCAGGAACCGTCCGGCGTCGACCGTGGCGGTCGGGTAGGTGCGCGTGATGGCTTCATCCATCTCCCGGTACAGCCGTGGTACCAGGTCGAACAGCACCGAATCGATCCAGTACAGCCCGTTGCGGACCTCGTCGATCACGGTCGGAGGACGGGTCCGCGTCTCGTCGGTCAGCCACAGCGATGCCACCTCTTCCGCGAGGTAGCGCCGGACACCGGCCTTCGCCTCGGGCGACAACGTTTCCTGATCGAGGCGGCGCAGGGCCACGGCGATCCGGTTCAGTTTCGTCAGCACCGTGCGGCGGTTGGATTCCGTCGGATGCGCCGTCAGGACCGGACGTATCGCCAGGCCATCGAGCAGGTCGCCGATGCGGTCCGGCCCGATGCCCCGTTCGGCCAGGTGATCGATGGATTGCGCGATGCTGTCAACCAACGGTGCACCGTCATCGGAGGCCAGGGTCCGCTCGGCGATCAGCTGCCGGACCATGGCCTGGTCCTCTGCCAGGTTGATCAGTCGAAACCAGGCGGCAAACGCCGATGCCAGCACCAGAGCGTCGTCCGGCGGAACGTTGCGCAGGAGTTCGGTGAGCTGCGGACCCGCAGCATCCTCACCGTTGCGGTGCGCGATCGCCAGGCTGCGGACCTCTTCGACCAGGTCGAACTGCTCGCTCCCCTCGATGTCGGCGATGGTCTGGCCGAGCAGATCTCCGAGCATTCTGACCTGGGCGCTGGTGGCATCACGATCCACGTACGAGACTCCGGGAGAGGGGCGAGTGAGGCAGGCTACGGGACAGCCCGTGGGTACGGTGAGGATCGACAGGGTCGAGGAGGCACGATGAACGACGAGGATCGGATTCCACCGTTCGTGTCGGCCGAGTGGCTGGCCGCCCGGCCCACACCGCCGGCGTTGGTGGATCTGCGGTGGTCACTGGATGGCAGTCAGGGCCGTGACCAGTACCTGGCGCAGCATCTCCCCGGGGCGATCTACGTCGATCTGGACACGGTGGCCGCTGCACCGCCGACGGTCGCCGACGGTCGCCATCCACTGCCGAGCCCGGAGGCATTCGCCGCGTCGCTGGGGGATCTGGGCATCCCGGAGGACGCGACCGTGGTCGCGTATGACCAGGGACCGGGGGTCGTCGCTGCGCGGTTCGTGTGGATGCTGCGGGCGATCGGGCAGGCCGCGGCGGTGCTCGAAGGCGGCATGGCGGGTTGGGCCGGACCCGTTGAAGGGGGCCAGGAAACGCTTCCTGCGGTGGTTCGCGAGCCGCGGGACTGGCCGGCCGAGAAGCTTGCGGATGCGGCCAAGACCGCGGCGGCTGCCGGTCGGGACGATGCGGTGGTCCTGGATGGTCGCGAGCCGACCCGCTACACCGGGGAGCGCGAGCCGGTCGACGCGCGCCCCGGCCACATCCCCGGAGCGCGCAATGTGCCGGTCGCGGACCACCTCGATGCGGATGGGCGGTTGCGGGACATCGACGTTCTGGCGTCCCGGTACGGGGATGTCGGGGCTCTGAAGGCGAACGACGTCGTGGCCTATTGCGGGTCCGGCGTCGCTGCGTGCCACAACCTGCTGGTCCTGGAGACGCTGGGCGTGCAGGGTCGGTTGTTCCCGGGGTCCTGGTCGGCATGGAGCGCGGATCCGGCCCGGAAGGTCGCCACCGGGACCTGACCACCGGCAGGCCTGCACGTCGGTGGGTCGGCGGCACGAAGGCGCGTCGATACGTTTCCGGGATGCTGGTCCTCCACTTCGACTACACCTCGCTCGCGGCGGTGGTGGCCGTCCTGCGCCTGCAGGCCCTGGCTGATGCGGGGGGAGCGGTCGGGTTCCAGGGCATCGACGTGCTGGGTGTGGACGTCGCCCTGCCCGTGACGCTGGACCAGTTGGACGAGATCGATCGCTGGCGTGACCGTGCGGCGGCGCAGGGCCTGACGATCCGTCAACCGTCGCGTCGGCCACCGACTCTGGGAGCGCATCTGATCGGCGATCTGGCCGCCAGGAACGATCTGGGCGCCGCCTGGCGAGATGTCGTGTTGCGGGCCTACTGGACCGGGGATGCGGCACTGGAGGATCGTGACGTTCTGGTGACGCTTGCGGCACAGGCTGGCCTGGATCCGGCCGATGCGGCGAGGCACCTGGCGGACCCCAGGTCGCGGATGTCGGTGCGGCAGCGCATGACGGCCGATCGCGGGCGGGGCATCGGTGGGGTTCCGATGCTGGAGTTCAACGGCACGTTGCTGTCGGTGGAGCTCGCCGAAAGCGACCTGCGAGACCTGGCGGGGCTGTAACCACCACGCGCTGCGGTGGGGGAGCGGATCACCCGGCGTCGGTGGGAGGATCCGGTCCGGATGTCCCCAGACCGTCGATGTCCAGCCGGATCTGCCGGTCATCGACCGCTGGCTCGTCGATCTCCTCGACGTCAGGGTCGTCCGCCGACTCCTCGCCGCTGTCGTGCGCGAAGCCGTCCAGGCCCTCAGGTGGGACGAGAAGTGCGACGACGTACACGATCTGGGCGGCCAACGCACCGAAGCCCGTCAGGATCAGGCCGAGTTCGGCGGGCATGGGGATGGCCGTGGGAAAGAGGGCACCGACGACGAAGGCGAACGAGAACAGGGTCTCGCTGCGGGTGAATGCTGCGCCCCGGCGTTCTGCTGGCACGGTGGCCTGCAGCAGACCGTCGAAGGCCAGTTTGGCCGTTCCCCAGGCGAATCCGGCGACGCCCGCCGTGACGGCGGCCGCCGTCAGGCCGAACCACTGGCCGGCCGAAAACGCTGCGACTGCGGTGATGGCCAGCGCGCCCACCACCATGGGTTCTTCGCTCACCCGGCGTTCCAGCGCGGGAACGGCGCGCGACGCGATCGCGTAGCCAGCACCGGACGCGCCGAGCAGGGCACCGAAGTCGGCCAGACTGGCATCGACCTCCCGCAGGGCAAAGGCCATCAGGAGCAGGAGAAACCCGTTGAACGCCCGCACGCCGGCCGTGGCCAGCCGTGCCATGCGGACCGATCGCTGGATTCTCAAGTGCGGGAGCGGATCTCTTGGTCCGTGGTGGACGCCGCTGCCATCCGGTTCCGGCAGGCCGCGGCCGCGCCAGGCCGCTGCGGCGGCGGCGATCGCGGCCAGAGCCAGGGGGCCGTCGACGTCGATCGCCCAGGCGGCGAGCAGGCCGAACCCTGCAGCGATTGCAGCGGTCAGCATGCCGATCCACGCCAACCTGGCGTTGGCGGCGACCAGAGCCCGCGGCGCGTCGAGGGCCAGAGGGAGCAGGGAGTTGCGCGTGATTCCGTGGACCCGGGACAGCACCAGCAGGCCGAACGCGGCCGGGAACAGCCACCAGGTGTCCGCACGTGTCACCAGGGTTGCCGCCAGTACGGCACGACCGCCGGCAGCCCACACCAGCAGCGTCCGTGTCGACCCGGGGGTGCGGTCGAGGACGCGGCCGAGCGTCGGACCGATGATGGTGAACGGCGCCACGGTCAACAGCAGGTACATCACGATGTTGGCCCGCGCCTCCGCGGACGGCACGGCGAAGAACAGGGTCCCGGCCAGTCCGAGCGCGACCAGAGTGTCGGCTGCCGTGCTGAACACCTGGGTCATGGCCAGGTCGCGGAATCCCGCTCCGCCGGTTTCGAACAGGGACCGGACGCTGCCGGACAGTCGTGTGACGCTCGCGCGCCCGACCCGCCCGAGAGGCCGGCGACGCCGGTAAACCTGGGTCGGAAAGGTGGTGACCGGAACACGACGTGGGCCGCGGGGACGTGCCACCCGGTTCGTCTCCTCGCTCGTGATCTCACCGCGAAGCTACCGTCAGGTGAACGACTGGGTCACCGGGCCCGAAACGAGTGCGGCTTGGCGACCGACGGCCGGCGTGCCAGTCTCCGGGGAGCGAGCGAGGGTGCACAGGTGACGAAGAGCGAAGGTATTGACGGCATCGACGTGGCTCGGGTGACCGCCTGGTTGCTCGGGCGCACGGAGCTTCGTCCCCCTCTGCAGTTCCACCTCATCGAAGGTGGCCGGTCGAACCTCACCTATCGGGTCACGGATCCGCACGGCGCACGCGTGATCCTGCGCCGACCCCCTCTGCACGGGGTGCTGGCGTCCGCCCACGACATGGGCCGTGAGCACCGGATCATCAGCGCGCTCGAGGCGACCGCTGTCCCCGTGCCGGAATGTGTCGGGTACGAGCCGGACCCCGACGTCACGGGAGCCCCGTTCTACGTGATGCGCTTCGTCGACGGCGAGGTGATCCGTGATGCGGACGCCGCCACGTCCGTCCTGACGCGGGAGACCCGTGCCGCGGTGTCCGTGGACCTGGTGGACGTGCTCGTCCGTCTCCATGAGGTCGACGTCGACGCGGTCGGGCTCGGGGAGTTGTCGCGGCGTGACGGCTACCTCGAACGGCAACTGCGGCGATGGCACGGTCAGCTCGAGAGCGGCCGGACCCGCGATCTTTCGATCCTCGACGACGTCCATTCGCGCTTGGCTGCGGCCATCCCGCTGCAGGTTTCGGCCAGCGTCGTGCACGGCGACTACCGCCTCGACAATGTCATGGTCGACCCGGCGACAGGTGACGTTCGCGCGGTGCTCGACTGGGAGCTGACGACCCTGGGCGATCCGCTGGCCGACGTCGGACTGCTGCTGGTCTACTGGACCGAGCCCGGCGAGGTGGCCAAGGTGCTGCCCAACGCTCCGACGGGCGTCGACGGGTTCGCACGGCGTGAGGAGTTGATTGCACGCTACGCCGAGGCGTCCGGGCGGGACCTCGAGGGGATCGGGTACTACGTGGCGTTCGGCTATTGGAAGCTAGCGTGCATCCTCGAAGGTGTCTACAGCAGGTATGCCTCCGGTGCGTACGGCGAGACCGATGGCAGCCACGAAGCCTACGGCCGGCTGGTCCTCGAACTGGGTGAGCGGGCCGGAGACGCCGCACGAGACGTCGGGCTCTGACGCTTCGCAGGTGGAGGTGGCCCTGCGACCGCGTGTGCGCCGTCTGCCCGGCCGTGATGGCTCGTACGGGCGTCGGGTCGGTGAACCACTAGGATGCCCCCATGTCTACTACTGATCCTGCCGAAGAACGCCTTGCCCTGTATGTCGACCACGAAAACGTGTCGATCGGGGCCCGCGATATCGGCTACCGCTTTGACCCCAAGCCACTCCTCGACGCGCTCGCCGAACGCGGCCGACTCATCACGCGACGCGCCTATGCGGACTGGAACCTCTTCCGCGAGGACCGTCGGGGGATGGTCGACGCGAACGTCGAACTCATCGAGATCCCGCAGCGCTCGGATTCCGTGCGTAAGAACGCGGCTGACATCCAGATGGCCGTGGACGCGATGGAACTCGCGCTCACGCGCGATTTCGTGTCGACGTTCGTCATCGTGTCCGGCGACTCCGACTTTACGCCACTCGTGAGCAAGCTCCGCGAGCTCAACAAGCGGGTCATCGGGGTGGGCCTGAAGGGCTCAACCTCAGCGATGTTGCCCCCGGCCTGCGACGAGTTCATCTTCTACGACCGCCTGGAGGGCATCCCGCTGCGCGAACCGCGCGGGGGTGGTGGCCAGGGACGACCGAAGAAGAAGTCGTCCACCGGCGCGGCCTCAGCGCCAAAGCCGAAAACTGCCGACGGCAAGACGGCCGTCAAGGAGTCGACACCGAAGAAGTCGTCACAGAAGCAGGACCTTCGGCAGCTCGAACGGCTGCTGACACGGACGCTCTCCGGTATCCAGTCCTCCACGGCCGGCGCCGTCCAGGCGTCGAACCTCAAGCGCGCCCTGCTTCGCAAGGACCCCACCTTCAACGAAGGTGACTACGGGTTTCGGGGCTTCCGCGAGCTGTTGCGTCACCTCGCGGAAAACTCGGTGATCACGTTGAACGACGGTCCCGCACCCGGCGACCCTGAAGTCGATTTCCCCACGGCACCCCGTGACGAGGACGGCGCATTCCAGCTGCTGCGCACAACCGTCAAGGACCTGATGGAGGAACTCGGCGGAGATCCACCGCTGTCCGGGTTGAAGGACCAGCTGCGCAAACGCGAGCCCGACTTCTCGGAGAAGGACCTCGGGTATTCGGGGTTCCTCCAGTTCTGCAAGGCGGCGGTCACCAAGGACGTCGTCGAAATGGATTGGGAAGACGAGGATCAGGAGTACTACCTCTACGTCGAGGACTCCAAAAAGGGCTCCTGACCTGCGGAAACGCGTTCGCACCGGGGTGCTCGTGGACACGTAGTGGACACGGGAGCTGCGAGTTCTTGCAAGCATCGCCGGGCTGTGGATGTGCTCGTTGACATCCGCGGGGTTCGCGGCGACACTCAAAGAGCCGGTGGCGGTGAGCCACCGGAAGTAGGCCCCGGGAAGGTGCTGACGGAGTCAGCAGCCCGGGGCCATGCGCATCTCTAGAGTTCGCCCAGGTCCGTCAACTGGTCGAAGGTGGCGACCGGCAGCATCTCGAGGTAGCCCTGTTTCTCTTGACCCAGGAGATGGCCGCCGAGGACGCCGGCAAGCGCGTCGGGGAGCCACAGGAGCGGTTCGTCATGGGGGCGATCGTGACGCCAGAGCAGATCTGCTCCGATGACGCCGTCACGGCGGCAGTCGAGTAGGGCCCGGTCGTCCTCGACGTCCCGGTGGCCGCGCGACTCGATCACCAGCTCGTCGACGCCGTGGTGAACGAGGCGCGCTGCCAGGGTGGCAAGCAATCGCACGCGGGCGCGGCGTTCATGCCGAGCGGTCGCGATCCGCGCGTGACTGGCGATCACGTGCAGCTCAGCGGCGTTCAGAAGCTGTGCGATGAGCATCAGGTGGCGCCGCGTGATCGGAGGGCGGTCTCGTCGGAAGTGCAGTCGACGGCTGCCCTTGGGGACGAGTTGACGCAACCGTCGCTCAGCTCGGACACGGTGTTCGCTCGGGACGATCGCCGCCGCGAGGAGGTAGAGGTGCGACCCGTCATCCTTCCGGCGGCGTGACTCGTCGAGGAAGGCGTGGAGTGGCATGGTCAGTCGACCATTCGGGCGAGACGCGGTGATGCCGTCGGACGGTTGAGGAGCGTGGTCGGCGGCGTCACGTCAGCGCTTACCCAGGATGACGTTGGCCAGCGTGTTGGCCAAGGCGGAGTCGGCGGCGGGCAGGACGTGTAATGGCACAGTCGGATATCAGAACTGTCTGAATGCCTCGGATGTGGGGCCCCTGCCGGCCCGCGCGATCCACTGGGCTGTCGGCATCGGCGAGGATTCGCTGCAGCTGCTCGCGGAGGAATGGGCACGCCTCCAGGTCGCCTGGCGGGTGTTGAGGTGGGCCCTCCGTGTTCCGCCACGTGGCAGACCGGCGCCAGACGCACGCCTGGTCGAATGCCTGCATACAGGCTGCGGCCCAGCCATAGGGCGCGTTGGTGACGTGCTCGCTGTAGGGGCCGTAGGTCGGTCTGCTGCGCCTGCCATCCTCGCAGCACCGCTTCGAGCATCGCCTCCTCGGGGCGCAGCGACACCACCCCGGCGCCCAGCTCGAGGTGCGCAGCACCCGCCAGATCATCCGGTGTCGTCCCTGCCTTCGGACCTGATTGCCGCGAC
>JBDNIX010000300.1:0-19377 GCA_041688045.1 Nitriliruptoraceae bacterium | reverse complement strand
ACTGGCGCCGGGCCGGTCGACGATGTCGGCGATGGGAACGCGCACGGGAGACTCGCAGGCAATCGGGGGGGACGCGCGGCGAAAGGCGCGGTCGGGACATACCGCAAACACCATGTGGTGGTGGCGCGGGTGATGGCACGGCGAAACTAGCGACGTCGGAGCGGCGGGAAGGGTGTCGGCCCGACGCGACTCGAGCGCCCGACGGGCGCGACGACGAAGCGACGACGAAGCGACGACGAAGCGACCAGGCTACCACAGGGGCAGACGGACCCTCATCGGCCGGGTGGCGGCCACGACAGCTTCACGCGCCGACGTCGTCCTCGTCGTCGAGCATCTCGTCAGCGAGTTCGTCAGTGTCCATCGAGCCGCGCAGCTTGGCACGGCCACGTTCCACGGCCGACAAGGTCTTCGACAGCACGACCTCGAAGTTGGCCAGCTTCGCATCGACGTAATCCTCGGCCTCCAGGCGCATCTGGCGCCCCCGCTCGCGGGATTCCTCGAGGATTCGCTCGGCCTCGACCCTGGCGGTCTTGACGACTTCCTCGTCCGAAACCAGCCGATGCTGCTCCACGCGCGCGTCGGTCAGGAGGCGATCCGCGTCGGTCTGCGCGCGCTCCAGGATCTCGTCACGTTCACGGATCACCCAGCGCGCCTGCGTGAGCTCGTCCGGTAGGGCCGTCCGCAGTTCATACATGAGGCCGTCGACCTCGGCCCGGTTGAGCATGATCGACGCCGACAGGGGTACCGCCTTGGCGTCGGCCACGAGCCGTTCGAGTTCGTGGAGTTTGGCCTCGACGTCCAGAGGCACTCCACGCTGTTCGGACATCCGGCTTCCGGTCGATCGAAGGTGGGTCAGGGGCCGACACGTACGAGCGAGAGACTAGCGGTCTCGCGGCACCGGTTCGGGGTGGCTGGACTGGCCGATCAGGCCGGTCCGGCGTCATCGGCCAGTCTGGCGAGCAGCGCCTCGGCAACGCGAGGCGGCGTGGTCCCGTCGATTGAGCCACCCAGTCGTGCCACCTCCTTGACCAGTGAACTCGACAGATACGAATGCTGCGGGTTCGTGGACAGAAAGATCGTCTCCACGTCACCGATCCGGTGGTTCATCTGCGCCATCTGTAATTCGTATTCGAAGTCGCTGACCCCGCGCAGCCCCTTGCAGATCACCCCGATCCCGCGATCACGACAGAAGTCCACGAGCAACCCGCGGAACCGCTCACCCCGGACATTGGAGAGGTGATCGGTTTCGGCAGCGAGCATGTCCAGGCGTTCGTCGATGGAGAACATCGCACGCTTGTTGGGGTTGTCCACCACGGCGACGACGACCTCGTCGAACCGCGACGCCGCCCGCTCGATGACATCGAGGTGGCCCATCGTCAGGGGATCGAAGCTGCCGGGGCAGACGACCGCAACGCTCACGTCAGATCCTCGTCGTCGATGCGCCGCTCCGCTCGGTGCAGCGTGGTGTCACCGTAGCGCCGGGGAGTTCCCGGCAGCAGTAGCGCCGGCCACGGCGGGGCCCCGTCCCGCGACGTCCGCTCCAGGATCACCACCGCGCCGGGTGCCAGGTGGGCGACCAGGGCCTCCAGCAACGCCGCCACCTCGGCGTTGGGGTGGTGGTAGGGCGGGTCGGCCAGGACCAGGTCGAACGGGCTACCGGGAACAACGCCGCGCAGTGCTGTGGCGACGTCCGCGGTCACGATGTCCGTGCCGGGCAGACCGACCGTGTCGATGTTGCGGCGCAGTGCATCCAACGCCGGCCGGGCCCGCTCGACGAACGTCACACCGGACGCACCTCGCGACAGGGCCTCGAGGCCCAGCGCGCCCGTTCCCGCGAACAGATCCAGCACCCGAGCACCGGGAACAACCGGTTGCAGCGACGCGAACAGCGCCTCTTTCACGCGGTCCGCCGTCGGCCGCACGTCCGCGCCCTTCGGCGCGGTCAACCGTCGGCCCTTCGCAGCCCCCGCGACGACCCGCATCAGGCAGCCCCGACCAGGCCCCGGGGCGAGCGCACGCGTCGCTCGACGACATCACCGGGTCTCACGCCTGTTCCCCCGCGACGTGGTGGAGCACGAACGCGAGCACCTCGGCCTCGTCCTTCCAGGCGTCGTACCGTCCGGACCGCCCTCCGTGCCCGGCGCCCATCTCCGTGCGCAGCAGGATCGGGCCGCCGCCCGTCGCCATGGACCGCAGCTTCGCCACCCACTTGGCCGGCTCCCAGTACTGCACCCGAGGATCGTTGAGCCCCGCCGTGACCAGCAGCGCCGGGTAGTCGGCCGCCTGCACGTTGTCGTACGGCGAGTAGCTGCGGATCACCTCGAGGTAGTCGAGGTCCTGCGGATTGCCCCACTCGTCGTACTCGATCACGGTCAGCGGGATGGACGGATCCGACATCGTCGTGACGACGTCGACGAACGGAACCTCCGCCACCGCGGCGCGGCACAGGTCGGGACGCAGGTTCAGGACCGCGCCGATGAGCAACCCGCCGGCCGAGCCCCCACGGATGGCCAGCCGCTCACGGGCGGTGATCCGCCGATCGATCAGGTGATCGGCGCACGCCACGAAGTCGGAGAACGTGTTTGGCTTGGTCAGGAACTTCCCGGCCTCGTACCAACCGCGGCCCATCTCGCCGCCTCCGCGCACGTGGGCGATCGCGAACACGACGCCGCGCTCCAGCAGGCTCAGGCGCGCCGACGAGAAGGTGGGATCGATCGAGATCTCGTAGCTGCCGTACCCGTACAGCAGACACGGCGCCGTCCCGTCCAGCGGGACGTCGGCCCGGCGGACCAGGCTGATCGGCACGCGCGTGCCGTCCGCGGCCGTGGCCCATTCGCGCCAGGAGACGAACCGGTCGCGGTCGTAGCCGCCGCGCACCGGCTGCTCCTTGACGAGCACCCGGTCACCCGAATCGAGGTCGAGATCGACGACCTGCATCGGCGTGGTCAGCGACGTGTAGACGTAGCGCAGTGTCCGGGTGTCGAACCCGGCGCTGGGCCCGAACCCCGCCGCATAGACCTCCTCGTCCATCGGCAGGATGTCGCCCTGCCCGGTAGCCGGATCACAGACGCGGATCTGCGTGCGGGCCGCGGTGCGTTCGGACAGGATCAGCTGATCGGCGAAGACGTCCGCTGATTCCAGGCGTACGCCGGGCCGGTGGGCGACCAGCTCGATCCAGTGCCGCCGATCCGGCGTGGTCACCGGCGCGACGCACAACTTGAAGTCGACGGCGTCGTCCGCATTGGTCACGAGGTAGAGCAGGTCGCCACGGTGGTCGAGGTCGTACTCGATGCCGGCTTCGCGTGCGGCGACCAACTGCGGCGACGAAGCCGGGTCGTCCGCGTCCAACAGGTGCCATTCGCTGGTGACCTTGCTGCCGGCCTGGATCGCGAGGTAGCGCCGTGACCGGGTCCTGCCGACGCCCAGCCAGAACCGTTCGTCGGCTTCCTCGTACAGCAGCACATCGTCGTCGTGGCCGGTGCCGAGGGCGTGGCGCCACACCTGATAGGGCCGCCAGGCGTCGTCGGGAATGGTATAGAGGAACGTCGCCGAGTCCTCGAACCAGACGATGCCGTACGCCGCCCGCGGGATTTCGTCGGCGAGCAACTCGCCGGTGGCCAGATCGCGCACCCGGATGCGGAAGGCCACCGAGCCGTCGGTGTCGATGGCTTCGGCCGCCAGCCGCTGATCCGGACTGACCGCAAACCCTCCCAGTCGGAAGTAGTCGTGGTCGGCGGCTTCGGCATTCTCGTCGAGCAGCACCACCTCGTCGTCCGGTGGCGAGGTCGGATCGACCGGCATCCGCCGGTCCTCCGGAAGGCGCCGCAGGTCCGTGACCCCGTCGGGTGCGGGCCGCCGACAGTGGATCGGGTACTGCTGTCCCTCGAGCGTCCGGCGGTAGTACAACCAACCCGATTCCTGACGACCCGGTCGCGGGGGAACCAGCGACGGGGCGGATGCGTCGGTCTCCTGGACCCGGCTCTTGATCTCGGTGAAGAGTCGGTCCTGGAGGTCGCGGAGTGGCTCGAAAACCGCGGCGGTATAGGCGTTCTCTGCCTCGAGGTAGCCCGTGGTGGCCTCGTCGTCGCGGTCCCGCAGCCAGTACCACGGATCCTGGACCGTGGACCCGTCTGCGCGCATCAGGCTGTGGGCCCGCCGCTCCGCGACGGGCGGGGTCGTGGATCGTTGGTTGGCGTCGGCGGCGGGCGTGCTCACACCGTCGGTGGCCTCGGCAGCGGCGTCGGCAGCGGCGTCGGCGTCGGCAGCGGCGCCGTGGGCGGCCCTGGGGGTCTCGGTCACGTGGCATGTCGATCACATCGGGGACGCCCGAGCGTACGCGGCTGTCGTTGCCGGCCCGTCCGTCGGCACTTCGTGGTGGGTTTGGCCCGAGTGTGGGCCAAACCCACCACGTCCTCGGCGGCCCCTTCTCCTCAGGGGCCCGTTCTCCCCAGTTATCCCCAGGCGGCCCGTCGTCCGGGACACGGTCGCCGGCGCACGGCGCTTCGATGCCAGTTCGCCAACCCGAGGTCCCCACGCCCCACCCGCACGGGACACCCAGCAACGGATCAGATGCCTGGGCCCGCGTGATCGCCCTGGCGCGCGACCAGGCGGGCAGCGTGGCGGTCCGTCAGGCCTTGGCCTGCGGCGTGTCACGCTCGGCTTTCGACGCCCGCATCCGACGCGAGGCCTGGCACCGTCCATACCGAGGCGTGGTCCTGCTGCCCGGCGCTGTCCCGGATGGACCGGCGCTGGCCGCCGCGGCGGTGCTGGCTGTCGGCCCGACAGCGGCCCTGAGCGGATCCTCGGCCCTGGCGCTACACGGCATCACCGACAGCTGGCCCGACCCGGTCGAGGTCGTGCTCCCTGCACCGGTGCACCGGTCCGCGCCCGCCGGTGTCCGGGTGCGTCGTACGCGCACGCTGCTCCACGAAGACCTGCAACGACGGAACGGCACGCCCGTGACCGTCGTTCCCCGCGCCTTCCTCGATGCGGCTGCGACCCTGTCCGGCAACGAGCTTCGGACGCTGCTCATCGACGCGCGGCAACGCCGGAGAACCACCGTGGCCCGCGTCATGGACCGGGCCGCCCGGGCGCCGAGCGTTCCCGGCCGGGGCCGGTTGCTCCGTGCCTGCCGCGAGGTGGACGGATCCGGTGCGGACTCGGAATTGGTCCGATGTGTCGAGCAGTGGTTGCGATCCCAGGGCATCGCGCTTGACCGGCAGCCGCGGACCGTCGACACGGGGACGCGGAGGCTGCACCCGGACCTGACCGTGCAGGGCCGGGACGTCGGGATCGAGGTGGACGGGTTCGGCTTCCACGCCTCCCGCCACGCCCTGGAACTCGATCAGCGCAAGCACAACGCCTATCAGGTGGTCGGCTGGACCGTTCTTCGCCTGGGGTGGGATCGGTTCCACCGCGACCCGGAAGGGTTCCTGACGGAGTTGCGGGCCGCGATCCGGACGCACATTGACCCGTGAACGGTGATGTGGTGGATTTGGTCTGCATGCAGGCCAAACCCACCACACGCAGGAGAGGTCAACGCAGCTACCCGTCCAACAGCCCCACAAACGTATTGAGGCTGTCGGGGTTGGCCATCGCGCCGCGATTGACGACCTGGTCGGCAGGGACGCCTTCCAGCAACCGCTTGATCGGTACCTCCATCTTCTTGCCCGAGATGGTGCGCGGAACCGACGGGATGACGTGCACACGATCGGGCACGTGCCGGGGCGACAGCTGCTGGCGGATGGCGCTCGCCACGCTTCGGCGCAGGTCGTCGTCCAGGACGTGTCCGATGTCCAGAACGATGAACAGCACCAATTCCCCCGGCCCACCACCGGGGTCGTCATGATGGACCACCAGACTGTCGGTGACCCCGTCGACGGCTTCGACCACGGAATAGAACTCCGCCGTCCCCATCCGGACCCCGCCGCGGTTCAACGTCGCGTCCGAACGACCGGTGATGACGCAGGCGCCGTCGTCGGTGATCTGCAGCCAGTCGCCGTGGCGCCAGACGCCGGGGAAGTCCTCGAAGTAGGCCGCACGATACGCCGATCCGTCGGTGTCCCCGAAGAACCCGACCGGCATCGACGGCATCGGGGCGGTGATGACCAGCTCACCGCGCTCACCGATCACGGGCCGACCCGACGGGTCGAACGCCTCGACTTTGGCGCCGAGGCAACGGCACGGGATCTCGCCGGCCCGGACCGGGTGCAGCGGAGAGGCCGCGACGAAAGCCGTGCAGACATCCGTCCCCCCCGACGCGGACACCACCTGTAGGTCGTCACCCACGTGCTCGTAGACCCACGCGAAGCCCTCGGGCGGGAGCGGGGCGCCGGTCGATCCCACCTGCCGGATCCGCGACAGGTCCAGGTCGTCCTTCGGCGACAGGCCGGCACGCAGGCACCCGAGCAGGAACGGCGCTCCCACGCCGAAGACCGTCACCTCGAAGTCGCTGGCCAGCCGCCACAACGCCGTGAGGTCGGGGTGGCCCGGATCTCCGTCGAACAGCACGATCGCGCTGCCGACCGTCAAACCGCTGACAAGGTAGTTCCACATCATCCACCCGGTGGTCGTGAACCAGGTGAAACGGTCGTCCGGACCCAGGTCGTGGTGCAGCCCGAGCACCTTGAGGTGCTCCAGGAGGATGCCGCCGTGCCCGTGCACGATCGCCTTCGGAAGCCCGGTCGTGCCCGAGCTGTACAGCACGTACAGCGGGTGATCGAACGCGACGGGGGTGCAGGTCAGCTCGGCCGGCTCGGCCGTGAGTTCGCCCCATGACACGGCGTCCGGGATGCGCTCCCCGGCGGCAGCATCGAGGTAGGGGATGACGACCGTCGCGCGCAGCGTGGGCAGGGCGGCGCGGATGGCGGCGAGCTCATCGGTCCGGTCCACGGCCTTGGCGCCGTAGCGGTAGCCGTCGACCGCCACCAGAACGGTGGGCTCGATCTGCTGGATGCGGTCGACGACGCTACGGACACCGAACTCGGGCGCGCACGACGACCAGATGGCCCCGATCGACGCGGTTGCCAGGAAGGCGATCAACGTCTCCGGGATGTTGGGGGCGTAGGCCGCGACGCGGTCGCCCCGACGGACGCCGAGTCGCCTGAGTCCCGCGGCTGCTCGAGCAACCTGGTCGGCCAGAGCATCCCAGCTGAGGGTGACGTCATCGCGCGTCTGCGACCGAGCGATGACTGCGGGCAGCGGTCCGCGGCGACGCAGGGCATGTTCGGCGTAGTTGAGCGTCGCGCCCGGGAACCACGAGGCTCCGGGCATCCGCGTGTCGGCGAGCACGACCGCCGCCGGGTCGTGGAAGGTGACCTCGAACTCATCGACGATGGCCGACCAGAAGCCGGGCAGGTCGTCGACCGACCAGCGCCAGGCGGCGTCGTAGTCCGGCAGGTCGAGTCCCCGCGCCGCCTGGACACGGTCGAGGAAGCGCCCCAACCGGCTGGTCTGCCTGGCGTCCGCCGGTGGCTCCCACAGGAGTGTTCCCTGGGTCACCTCGACCATGACGACACTCCGTTCTGCCACATATTCGGCCTTTGCATCTGGACGTCTCCCCGCCGGCGCTGCGACGGTAGTCGCGCACGCCGGCCGGGGTCAGCCGGTCTCGAGGGCCTCGAACGCCTCCAGGCCGCCCTCGTAGGTGCGCAGGACCCGATCGCGCAGCGGGGCGTTCGCGGGGTCGGTCAGGTCGGGATCCGCATCGATGACGTCACGGGCGAGATCGCGGGTCGTGCCGATGAGGGCGAGGTCGCGCCGCAGGTCCGCGACCTTGAGGTCGGGCAGACCGGACTGACGCTTGCCGAACAGCTGCCCGGCACCGCGGATGTCCAGGTCGGTCTCGGCGAGTTCGAAGCCGTCCGTGGTTCCGGCGACGGCCTCCAGCCGCTCCAGGGCGTCGTCGCTCAAGTCGACGTTCCATCCCGCGAACAGCACGCAATAGCTGCGGTCGCCACCGCGACCGACGCGACCGCGCAGTTGGTGGAGCTGGCTGATGCCGAACCGCTCGGCGTCCTCGATGACCATGACCGTGGCGTGCGGCACGTCCACGCCCACCTCGATGACCGTCGTGGCCACCAGGATCTGGGCCTCCCCGGACCGGAACCGCGCCATCGCCGTGTCCTTGGCGTCCGGCCGCATCTGCCCGTGGACGAGCTCGACGGTGAGTTCGGGGAAGACCTCGGTCGCCAGGCGCTGGTGTTCGATGACCGCGGACGTGCCCGGAAGGGTGTCGGACTCCTCGACGAATGGACACACGATGTAGGTCCCGAACCCCGCGGCGGCCTGCTCCCGGACGAACGCGTACAGCTTGTGCCGGCGTGCCTCCTCCACCGGGGTGATCAGCTGGGTCGTGATGGGCTTCCGCCCGGGCGGCAGCTCGTCCAGCACCGTGACGTCCAGGTCGCCGTACAGGGTCAGCGACAGCGACCGCGGGATCGGCGTCGCGGTCATCACCAGGACGTCGGGCATCACCGCGCGTCCGTGCCCACCGCCGGACGCCTTGTCCTTCAGCTGCACCCGCTGTGACACGCCGAACCGGTGCTGCTCGTCGATCACCACCACGCCCAGATCCGCGAACCTGACGCCCTCTTCCAGCAGGGCATGCGTGCCGACGACCAGGTCGACGTCGCCGGACAGCAGTTCGCCCAGGATGCGCCGCCGCTGCTTCGAGGTGGAGGACGACGTGAGCACCTCGACGCGGATGCCGTCCAGCACGTTGACCCCCAACGGCGCCAACAGTTCGGTGAGGGTCCGATGATGTTGGTCGGCCAGCACCTCGGTCGGGACCATCATGGCGGCCTGGCGTCCGCGATCGACGGCGTTGAGCATGGCCCACACGGCGACCAGCGTCTTGCCGGACCCGACGTCTCCCTGCAGCAGGCGGTGCATCGGTCGAGACACGGCCAGGTCCTCCCCGATCGTGGCGAACGCGCGCTGCTGCGCCCCGGTCGGAGCGAACGGCAGGGCCGCGAGGAACTGCGCTGCCCGCCCTGCGTCCGCCGGCGAGTTGTCCTGTCCGACCGTGTCCGCCTCCAACCGCGCGCGCCGCCACTGCAGGCCGAGCTGCAGTCCGCACAGTTCGTCGAACACCAACCGCCGGCGGGCGGCGTCCCGTGTCGGGACGTCCGGCGGTAGATGGATGGTCCGCATGGCCGCATCCAGATTCAGCAGGTCGTAGGTGTCCAACCACGACTCCGGCAGCCAGTCCTCGATCGTCGGCAGTTCGTCGAGGACCTGGGTGACGAGCTCGGCGATACGGAACGACGGCGCCCCGTCAACCGCCGCGTACACCCCCAGGAGACGCTGATGCCGGAGGCGTTCCGCAGCCTCGTCGGTGTCCAGACCGGCGCTGACGCGACCCAGCACCTGGACGTCCGGCGTCGCCAGTTGCAGGGTCGACCGGAAGCGCTTGACCGTGCCGCTGAACGCTGCGACCGTTCCGGGCGACAGCTGCTTGGCCCGCCAGTTCTGGTTGAAGAACGTCACGGTGAACACGGCACCGCTGGCCTGTCGCACGCGGCCCTCGGCCAGGTCCAGCGGGCGCTTCCTGCCACGCTTCGGGATCCGACGCGTGGACCACTCCAGCACCTCGCCGAGCAGTGTCGCGGCCTCCCCCTCCACGACTTCCGAGAGGTCCAGGACCTCGCCCGCGTCCTGGAAGCGGCGCGGGTAGTGCTCCAGCAGGTCGCGGACCGTACGGATCCCCAGCCCGTCGGCCAGCCGACCGGCCAGCTTCGGTCCGACGCCCTCCAGCACCGTCACCCGATCGTCGAGGTGCAGGGTCACTCGACACCGACCCAGTAGCGGGACGGCCGCTGACCCGCGGCGATGACCTCGACGTCGGCGCTCGGGGCGGCATCGGCCAAGAGGGTCGTGACCGCCTCCGCTTCATCGTCCTTCACATCGGCCCCGACCAGCAACGTCAGGATCTCCGCGGCAGCTGCATCGAGGTGGTGCAGTACGGCCCGAAGCACGGCCAACGGATCGTCGTCGACCGCGACCACGTCCCGGTCCGCGACACCCAGGAACTGGCCCGCACGCACGGATCCGACCGGCGTGTCCGCGGCACGTATGGCCGCCACCACCTCACCGGCGCGCACGGCCGCGGCAGCAGCCGCCATGTCGTCCATGGTGGCGCCCGGATCGCCGTCCGGATCCAACACCGCCAACGCCGCGAGGACGGATGGCGGTGTGACCGCCGACTCCAGCACCCGGACCGTGGAGCCGTGCTCGCGCTGTGCCACGTCCGCGGCCTGCTGCGCGGCGGACAGCACGTTGCGATGTCCCGGTAGGACCACCACCTGGTGCGCCGAGACGTCCACGATCGCTGCCAACAGGTCCGCGACCGGGGGCAGCGAGCCCGATGCGCCGTCGATGACCACGGCCTGCATCGTCCGGGCGATCGCGGTGATCCCTGCGCCGCTCAGGACCGCCACCGCCCCGACAGCGGTGTGACTGGCGGCGGCCCGGGCGGCCATCTGATCCCCGAAGTGGGTGACCTCGATGCTGCTGGGTCGTCCGTGGTCGAGCCCGGCCTCGATCGCCGGGCCGACCTGGCCGGTGTGCACATGGACGTTGAGCAGTCCACCCGCAGCGACCACCACCACCGAGTCACCGAGGCCTTCCAACGCCCGACGCAGCACCGGTGCCACGTCGTCGTGGGCATCCAACAGGTACTGCACCTCGAAGGGGTGGACCAACGAGCCGTGGCATCGGTCGTCCCGTTGCCGTTCGGCATGCGCAGGCTCATCGAGGTGCACCGCCGGATCCTCGCCGGTGAGGTGACCGTGGACGGCGGCGAGCACCACCTCGAACCCGCGGGCCCCGGCGTCGACCACCCCGGCGGCGCGGAGCACCTCCAACTGATCGAGGGTCCGGGTCACGGCGTCGGCCACGGCGGCGCAGGTACGTGCCGACGCGTCGACGAGGCTGGCACCGCCCCGCACGGCCGCCTCGGCGGCGTCCGCAGCTGCGGAGATCGCGGTCAGGATGGTCCCCTCGACCGGTTCGGCGACCGCGTCGTAGGCCAACGTCCGTGCCTTCGTCAGGGCGCGGGCGTAGGTGGCGGCATCGACCTCGTGGTGGCCGGTCAGTTCTTCCACGACGGCGCGGATGACCTGGCTGAGGATGACCCCGGAGTTGCCGCGGGCACCCCGGATCGCGCCGCGGATGACGTCCCGGGACCGTTGCACGCCGGAGGCCGCGTCGGTGTCGCGCAGTTCCTGCAACGCGGCCCGGACGGTCAGCGTCATGTTCGTGCCGGTGTCCCCGTCTGGTACGGGGAAGACGTTCAGATCATCGAGCACGTCGCGGCGGTCCGTCAGGGCGCCGTGGACCCGTTCGAGCAGCGCCGGGAGCTCGCGTGCGGACAGCGGTGCACCGGTGCGAACATCCATGCGCGTCACCTCCGGGGCCCGACGGGATCGACCGGGCCCGACACCCGTTCGACGTGCGAGCGTACGATGGACGAGCGTAGCTCTGTGCTCGCACCGCACCTCGGAGGTCGCGGGTGATCGGCGGCGTTGCTACGCTGCTGCGTGCGGGTTCCGGGCATCCGTTCGTCCGCGACGCTGGATGTGCCGTCCGTGACGATTACGGACGCCGTTTCCCTCGTGCCGACCCGCCGCGATCTCCGACTTGACCTCCCCGTTCATTCCCTCCTGCGCACGCGTTCACGCACCGCAGGAACGACGACAAGGCTTCTCCTGTGGCATCCACCTGCGAACTCTGTGACAAGAAACCGTGGTTCGGCAAGCAGGTCTCCCACTCGCACCGCCGGTCCTCGAAGCGGTGGACGCCCAACATCCAGCGGGTGAACGCGTTCGTGGACGGCAAGAAGGTCAAACTGCAGGTCTGCACGTCCTGCATCAAGGCGGGCAAGGTCACGCGTCCGCCGGTGCGCACGTAGCCCTTCGGACGTCTGCGGCAGACCGCGCGGTCGGCCACGAACCGGATCGGCCCTGACTCCGGTCGGCCCGAACCACGAGCCGCCCGCAGCCCGATCGGCCCCAGCATGGTGTTGCTATCCTGTGGCGGGAGGTCACCATGCGGGTCGCGGCGTACATTCTGATCCAGACCGAGCTCGGTGAGGCGGCAGCTGTCGCGCAGGTCGCCAAGGACGTGCCCGGTGTGGAAACCGCCGAGGACGTCACCGGCCCCTATGACGTGATCGTCAGGGCGCAGGCCGACGACGTCAACCAGCTCGGCAAGCTGGTGGTGTCGCGCATTCAGGCGATACCCGGGATCACCCGGACCCTGACGTGCCCGATCGTGGATCTGTAGGGATCCGTTGTTCCAGGGCTCTGGTTTTCGTGTCGGCCTACGTCGCTGCCTCGGTCAGCAGCCGATCCACCAGGGTCGGGTAGTCGACCCCCTCCGCGGCCCACAGCCGCGGGAACATCGAACTGGGCGTGAAGCCGGGGATGGTGTTGATCTCGTTGATGAGTGGCTGGCCATCCGGTGGCAGGAACAGATCGACGCGGGCCATACCGCGGCAGCCGATCGCCCGGTAGGCCGCGCGGGCCAACTCATCGATACGGACCGCGACCGGTTCGGGGACGTCAGCCGGAATCCGTAGATCGGATGCGGCGAGGTACTTGGCGTCGAAGTCGTAGAACTCGTTGGACGGCACGATCTCGCCGGGACGGGTCACGTCCAGACGTCGGTCGCCGAGCACCCCGACCTCCAGCTCACGGGCGTCCTCGAGGCCCTGCTCTATCAGGGTGACCTCGTCGTATCCGTAGGCCTCGCCCATGGCCGCATCGAGCTCATCGAGGTCGTGCACCTTGCGGATCCCGATCGATGACCCCTGGCGGACGGGCTTGGTGAACCACGGCGCGGGCAGGGTGGCCAGGAGTTCGGCGCGCACGCCGTCGGCGTCCCTCTGCCAACGCGACCGGTCGACGGCGAGATAGCCGCCCTGCGGTAGCCCGCGCGCGGCGAAGGTCGCCTTCATCACGGCCTTGTCGATCCCGATGGAGGATGCCGTCACGTCGGCACCGACGTACGGCACGCCGACGGAAGCCAACAACCCCTGGACGGTCCCGTCCTCGCCCCACGGTCCGTGCAGGAGGGGAAACACCACCTCGATCGGCCCGAGGTTGGTAGTGACGGCACTCTGCCCGTCGCGGTCCTCGACCCGGACCAGAGTGGGCCCGTGCCGGGTCCCGACGAGCGCGACCGTCGGGCCGTCGTCGTCCACCTCGGGCAGGGCCTCGCCCGGGCGCACCTGAATGGTGCCGTTGGTCAGCGTCCATCGGCCGTCGCGTGCGATGCCCACCGCCAGAACGTCGTACCGATCCCGGTCGATCACCTCCAGCACCGACCGGGCCGACAGGCACGAGATCTGGTGTTCCGACGACCGGCCGCCGAACAACAGCAACGCCCGCTTCACGCCCCGGCTCCCGTCGCCGCGCCGGCCGGGGACGCGGTGGCGCCGGCAGCGGCCAGGGCCTCGTGCACGTCGGCCACCAGGTCACGTGCATCCTCGATGCCGATGGACAGACGCAACGTGCCCGGTCCGAGACCCGCTGCGGCCAGCGATGCGTCGTCGAGTTGGCGATGACTCGTGGAGGCCGGGTGCAGCACCAACGAATGCGTGCCGCCCAACGACGAGGCCCGGACGAAGACCTTGCAGGCATCCGCGAACGCCTCGGCGTGGTCGCGTGTCTGCAGGTCGAAGGACACCAGGGCGCCGTAGCCGCGACCGTCGAACAGCCGGGTGGCCAGGTCGTGCTGCGCGTGATCCGGCAGACCCGGGTAGCGCACCGCATGAACGTCGGCGGCCTCCGCCAGGGTGGTCGCGATCGTCAGAGCGTTCGCGCTGGCCTCGCGAACCCGCAGGGCCAGGGTCTGTACGCCACGGAGCACGAGCCAGGCCTCGAATGCTCCGAGTGACGCGCCCAGTTCGTACGTGTGGCGGCGCACGGAATCGATCAGTTCGGCGTCACCGGCCACGATCCCTGCGACGACATCCCCATGACCCCCCAGGAACTTGGTGGCCGACTCCACGACGGCCGTGGCACCATGCTCGATCGGCCGGCACAGGTACGGCGAGGCAAAGGTGTTGTCGACGACCAGGGCCACGCCCCGTTCACGGCAGACGGCGGCCACGGCGGGCAGGTCGGTCACCACCATGGAGGGGTTGGCCACGGACTCGAGGTGGACGACCGTGTGCTCGTCGGTCAGGGCCGCGCGCACGTCGTCGGCGGTCGCTACAGGTGCGTGGTCCACCGCCCAACCGGCGTCGCGACCGAGGCGCTGCAGCAGCGCCCAGGTTCCCCCGTAGATCCGGTCGGTCGCCAGGATCCGTCCGGACCGACGCAACACGTCGAGCGTGCTGTGGATCGCCGCCGTCCCGGAGGCCAGGGACCAGGCGCTTTCAGCGCCGTGCAGCGAGGCGACCACCCCGTGCAACGTCGTCGCGGTCGGGTTGTCGTAGCGGCCGTAGACGTAGCCCGGCTGTTCGTCGAGAAGCAGTTCACCCACGTCGGCGGACCGGTCGGCACCCCATGTGGACGACAGCCAGATCCCCGCCGACACCGGCGTCTGCCGGACGGTCGGGACGGTCGTCGCCCCCTTGACGGCGCGGGTCGAGAAACCGCCCGTCGGGCGGGGAAGAGATGGTTCCACGTGCACTCCAGGGTCGGGGTCCACCGGTCGCTGCCCGGCGTCCGCGCAGGCGCACGGCACGGTTCAGGTCGGCTCCGACAACCGCGTCGGAGCCTAGCCGACACGCCTCCGCCGACCCGGGGGACGTCGGCGGGGGCGGGGCGGGCAAGGCGGGGCAGGCAGGGCGGGGCGGGGCGGCCACGCAGGCGCGAGCGGGGCGGCAGGGGGCCGATGCGTCCCGGATCCCGACACCGACCGTGTCCGCCGGTAGTGTCCCGCGTCGGCGTGCCGGGTTGTTGGGCCCCATGCCTGACGGCAGACAACCACCGGGAGGAAGACGACGTGGCGGAGATCGACTATGACGGCAGGGTCGCGATCGTGACGGGTGCGGGCGGTGGTCTTGGCCGCAGCCATGCACTCCTGCTCGCGAGCCGCGGAGCCAAGGTGGTCGTCAACGACCTCGGTGGGACTCGAGACGGCAGCGGCGGGGGCTCGGAAATGGCCGATGCGGTCGTGCAGGAGATCCTCGACGCGGGCGGTGAGGCGGTCGCCAACTACGAGGGTGTCCACACCTGGGAGGGCGGACAGGCCATCGTCCAGTCCGCGCTCGACGCGTTCGGTCGGATCGACGTCGTGATCAACAACGCCGGGATCCTGCGCGACTCCTCGTTCGCCAAGCTCGAGGAGCCACAGCTCGACCTCGTGGTCAAGGTCCACCTGTACGGGGCTTTCCACGTCGCCCGCGCCGCCTGGAACCACTTCAAGGACCAGGGGTACGGACGGGTCATCAACACGACGTCGGGATCCGGCCTGTACGGCAATTTCGGGCAGGCGAACTACTCGGCCGCCAAGATGGGGCAGGTCGGCCTGACGCGGACCCTGGCGATCGAAGGTGCGAAGTACGGCATCACCGCCAACGTGATCGCCCCGATCGCCGCGTCACGCATGACCGAGGACATCATGCCGCCCCAACTGCTGGCGAAGCTCGAGCCGGAGTACGTCTCGCCGCTGGTGGCCTACCTGGCCTCGGAGGCGTGCACGGAGTCCGGCACGATCTTCTCCGTCGGCGGCGGCTACATCGCCCGGGTCGCGATCCTCGAAGGAAAGGGCGCGACCTTCGACGGGGTCCCGACGCCGGAGGACGTCGCCGACCGGTGGGCCGACGTCACCGCCGTCGGCCCCGGGTCGGCGGAGTTCACCACCGGCGTGATGGAGCAGACCGGCAAGATCGTCCAGGCCCTCGGGATCAGCCTCGAGTAATGCCTACCCGGTCACGGTCATGGGGCCGTCGGGGAGTTCGACCGTGACCTCGACGACCCGGAACTCTCCGTCGACATCCTCCGTGGCCAGGGTCATCCGGCCGATCACATAGTCATCGGTGACGGCGAAGTGTTCGTCGCCTCGACGGCCAAGCCGCGTGTCCGCCCACAGATCCAGGACCTCCTGCTCGGGTTCGCCCAGGAGCGATCGGGCGTTGTCGAGCGCGACCTCATGATCGAAGCTGTCGTCGAGGATGGGATCGTCAGCCGGGTCTCCGGACAGGTCGGCATCCACGCAGTCGGGTGTGCCTTCCAGGCACGTCCCCGCGGCTCCGCCGTTCGAGGGGCTGGAGACGGATTCGTCCTCCGTCGGCGTTGCGCCGCAGGCGGCCAGCATCAGCGCCGCTGCAGCGGCTGCCAGGGTCGTGGTCAGGGGTGACATCGGGATCTCCTCGAAACACGGTCATCTGGTTGTGGTGACCGACTCGACCGGTCAGACGTCGGAGAGCGGCCGGCGGTTCCGCGTGCCGTCCTGGAGGCGCCCCGGGCGGTCAGCGCATGCGACGGACGGCCTCCAGGATGTCCGCCACCAGTTCCTCGGTCTCCGATTCGGTGGTGTCCAGGACCAGGTCACGGTGTGCGACGGAGCCGAAGACCGCCAGTTCGGCCAGTGCCTTGCCCGCGCGCAGATCGGCCGCTTCGCCGGGTCCGGCGGCGCTCCGTGCCCGGTCCTCCAGTACATCGGGGTCGCAGGTCAGCCCGACGTGCAGCCGAGGCAGACCGTCCGTGGCTTCCAGGAGTTCGGCGGCCGTCGTACGGTCGCGCAGCACGTGGTCGATCCCGACGTCCCACCCGTGCGTCGCCCACGTCACGGCGATCGCCGGCAGCCCGCGGACGATCTCCCGGCCCAGCGGCCCCCAGTGCATGCCGACGTCGCCGTCCGCGGACAGTTCGGGTGCCTCGATCAGATCCCACCACCTCGACAGCTCTGCACCAAAGGCACCGAGCGTCCGATCGATGCCGACGTCCAGGAGCGGACCGGGCCGTACCTCTGGCCACACCGCCTGAAGGGCGGCCAGGGTCGTCGAGGTACCGACGCCCGATGGCCCGTCGATGATCAGGACCAGACCCGGGGCGTGCCGGGTGTCGGGATCAGACACGGCTGGCCCGTTCACACGTCGATCCCGTAGATCTCGGGCTTGGCATCGCGGGACAACAGCGCGTCGACGAGATCGTGAGGATCATGGCCATCGTGGCAGACGGCGACCACGCCCTGGGCGATCGGCATGTCCACCCCGGCGCGTTCGGCGAGACCCACGATCGCTCGCGACGACGTCACGCCCTCGGCCACCATGTTCATGGAGGCGACGATGTCGTCGAGTGCCTCCCCCCGACCCAGGCGTTCTCCGACGGTCCGATTGCGCGACTTCGGCGACGTACAGGTCGCGACCAGATCACCCACCCCCGCCAGCCCGGAAAAGGTCAGCGGGGACCCACCGAGCGTGACCCCCAGCCGGGTCATCTCGGCGAGGCCGCGGGTGATGACCGCGGCCTTGGTGTTGTCCCCGAAGCCCATGCCGTGCGCCATCCCGGCCGCCAGGGCGATGACGTTCTTGACGGCCCCGGCGACCTCGACACCCACCTTGTCCGTATTGGTGTAGACGCGGAAGTATGGGGCCATCACGGCTGCCTGGACGCGTTCGGTGCGAACCAGGTCGGGGCTGGCCGCGACCGTCGCCGACGGTTGGCGATCCGCGCACTCCTTGGCCAGGTTGGGTCCGCTGACCACGACCACCCGGTCCGGATCGACGTCCAATGTCTCGGCGACGACCTGACTGCCGAACCGCATGCTGGCGACATCCACCCCCTTGATCAGGCTGACGAGCGTCGCGTCCGGCGCGATCTGCGCCCCCCAGTCGGCCAACTGGTCCGCGATGCCGACGGATGGGATGGCCAGCACGACCACCTGGGCTCCGGCGAGCGCCTCGGCAGGATCGTCGGTGGCATGCAGTGCTTCGGGGAGCGCCACGTCCGGCAGATAGCCCCGGTTGGTGTGGTCGGTCGCGATCTCCCGCGCCACGTCGCCGCGACGGGCCCACAGTGTGGTGGGACGGCCCGCATCCGCGCACATCATGCCGAATGCGGTCCCCCAGGACCCCGCGCCCATGACGGCCACCTGATCCACCATGTGCCTCCTGAGCGTCGCCGGTACATCGACGACTGTAGTGGCCCGGACCACCACCGGACGGGCAGCCGGGACCGTCGCGGACATACTCGGTCGGCGTTGCGGTGTCGCGCGGTAGGGTCCGGGCTGTGTCCACCACCGTCGCCCTCGTCCCCCTCCGCAGTCCCGGTCGCGGCAAGACCCGACTGGCCGGGTCGCTGAGCCCCGAACACCGGGCCGCCCTGGCGGCGGCGATGTTCGCGGACGTGATCCAGGCCATCCGGGAGGCGGGAGTCGATCGGCTCCTGGTCGCTGCCAGCGGCCCCGCAGCGGCGGCCGCCGCATCCGCATTGGGCGTCGAGGCACACATCGATCCCCCGTCCGTATCGGGCCTTGACGGCGCGATCGCCGCCGCTGCCGCACGACTGCGGACGTCCACCGAGTTGCTGGTCGTCGCCGCCGATCTGCCCCGCCTGACGGCGACCGACGTGACGCGGGTCCTGCACATGGACGGCGAGGTGGTGGTGGCCCCCACGCGCGGTGGTGGGACGGGCGGCCTCCTGCGCCGCCCGGCGGACCGCATCGCGACGGCGTACGGGGGATCGTCCGCGCAGCGCCACGCTGATCTCGCGCGCGCGGCCGGAGCCACCTTCGCGTCGGTCGCGTGCGCCGGGTTCCGCGACGACGTCGACACCGACACGGACCTGGCCGAGCTTCGCAGCGGCAACCTCGGACGAGCCACCTCGCAGCTGTTGGCGGGGCGGCCGGACCTGGCAGACCTGGCCGGCTGAACCCCGGCGCGGCGGTGACCGGCGTGCTGCGGCGGAGGGTCGGCGGGTCTAGTCGTCCTCGCGAGCCGCCCGGCGTTTGCGGCGTGCGTCCTGCCAGGACAGCAGCACCCCGATGACCAGACCGATCACCAGGGAGGCGATGAGCAGAAAGATCAGGCGGACTCCGCCGTCGAGGTGGCCGCCGGTCTCGTCGAACGTCGCCCGGGTCTCACCGATGACCCAGGAGAAACTCACGTACTGCGCGTTGGCCGCGGCGAACACCAGGAACACCGCCAGCAGCAGAACCACCACGAGCCGACCGATGATCTGCGTCACGGGCGTGCGCGATGCCTGCTGGTCGGGAACCGCGTCGTCGTTCGATTCGCCCGTCGCGCTCATCGGCATCTCCTCGCGTGCGGCTATCCTGCGGGCATCGGCGCCAGACTAGAGGAGTCCGCGCATGCCGCAAGGCACGATCAAGACCTATCACGTCGCCACGCGTACCGGCGCGCTGCTCGATGACGGACTCGTCGAGCGCGCATTCGACGCCGAAGCGTTCCGCGCCTCTGGT
>JBDNIX010000299.1:0-2988 GCA_041688045.1 Nitriliruptoraceae bacterium | reverse complement strand
CGTCAGTGACGAGGGGACGATGGCAGCCGCCCTCCGATCAGATCCTCCATCATGAAGGGGCATGTATGAAGCTCCGTGCGCCGATCGGAACCGTCTCAGGGGTGGTCCTGGCACTGGCGATGCTGCTGGTTGGTTGTGCTCCCGCGAGTGAGGAGGAGCAGATCGCCGCCGAGGCCTGTGGTCTGTACAGCGAGCTGATCGACGGCGACCTCGAGGCGGTGTTCGATACCGAACTTGTCGAGCAGTTCGAGGATCTCGAGGCGCGCGCATCCGATGCCGGCATGTCGGACGCCGACATCGAAGCTGCGGTCCAGGACGAGTGCCCCGGGACGATCTCGGACCTCGAGGCGCTGTTCAGCCAGGGATAGCGGCCCTGCGCCTGCTCAGCTTCCAGGATCCAGTACGTGGTCTGCCGAGTGGCGCAGCTCGCGAGGAAACACGGCGACCTCATCGATCTCGGGCAGAGCCTGGTCGGTGGCGCCGAGGGCCTCGATGGTTCGCGCGGCGGGGCGCAAGCGGGCTTCGAAGGAACCGACGGCGGCGTTGTAGTGCTTGACCGCGCTCTCGAGGCTGCTTCCGGAGCGGCGGAGGTGATCGGCAAACACCCCCAGCCGGCCGTGTAGTTCCCGGACTTCGGTCAGGATCTCCCGGGCGTTGGTTGCGAAGACCTGCTGACGCCATGACAGGGAGATGTTGGTCAGCATCATCGCCAACGAGGTGGGACTCGCGACGGCGATCCCGCGCTCGAGGGCCGCCTCGATCAACCTCGGATCGGATTCGGCTGCGGCGGCCAAGGACGCCTCTGTCGGGACGAACAGCACCATGAAGGGCAGCGACCGATCGTCCTTGGTGTAGCCGCGACGCTGCAGTTCGAGCACGTGGGACGTCACCGCCTTGGCATGGCGACCCAGGTGCCCGGCCTGTGCCTGGGGCTCCGACTCCGCAACCGCGTCGTGGAAGGCGTCCATCGGTGCCTTGGCATCGATGTACAGCACGTGTCCGTCGGTCAGGTGCACGGTGACGTCCGGCCGTCCCGTGCCGTTCCCGGTCTGCTGGACCTGACGGTCGTAGGAGACGTGCTCCGTGAGCCCGGCCAGTTCGATGACGCGCTCGAGTTGTAGTTCACCCCAGCGACCGCGGGTGTCGCTGCGCCGCAGCGCGGCATTGAGATGATTCGTCTCCGTCTGCAACGTCGCCAAAAGCGATCGTGTATCGGTCACCTGTTGATCCAGCTTCTCGTACGCGCCGACGCGTGAGCTTTCGAGGTCGCGGACATGGCTGTCCAGTTGGTGCAGCTTGGTCTGAAGGGGGGCCACCAGCCCTTCGAGCGCCTCGCGGGCCGACGTGGCCTGGTCGACGGTGAGCTGTTGCTGCGAGCGGAGGCGTTCTTCGGTCTGCTCCGAAAGGGTGCGGGTGGCGGTGACGACCGCCTGGTTCATCGAGGCCTGGGTGGCGGCCTCGATCTGACGCCGCAGTTCCTCTGATGAGGGCGAAGCTGGACCCGCCGACGGGCGTGCACCGACCCGGAGCATCACGACGGCCATGACCGTTCCGGCGACTGCCGCCACCAGGACGGCCACGACGATCAGGGTGAACGTGTTCACGGCTACTCCTGTGTTGACGCGCTGCTGGACCGGACGCCAGCCCGTGCAGGATGGCAGAAAGCTGCGACAGGACGGGTGAACCAGGTCCGTCACGACCCGACGGATACGGTCACACGATGCGTCAGGACGCGCACCCATCGCACCGCACCGCGGCGGACTCGGAAACGTCTTCGCGCCGCCGGTGGTCGACGCACGGTTTGGTCGTTCTCGTGGTGCTGCTGACGCTGGCCCTCGCCGTGACGCCACCGATCCGCATGCGGGTGGTGGCGTTCGCGACGGTGGCCGATGGCCTGGGCCTGTCCGTACCCCGACCGTTCGCTGCGGAGGTCACGCGGCAGGCCACCGAGGCCGACGGAATCGAGGTCGACCGGTACGGCACGGAAGCGGCGTCCGGGGTGCCCGCGGGTGGGCAGGTGATCGTGCTCGTGCCTGGCGCTGCCCCCGCCGGCCGTGACGACGACCGAATCGTTTCTATCGCGGAGGCGCTCGCGCGATCCGACCGAACGGTGATCGTGCCGGAACTGGAGGTCTACGCAGAGACGTTGGTCCCCAGCGACATCGATCGCATCGGTCGTGTCGCCATGACGATGGCCGAGGACCACGGGCCTGTCGTGCTGGCGGGGGTTTCGTTCGGCGGGAGCCTCAGTCTGATCGCTGCAGCGGACCCCTCCGTGGCGCAATCCGTGGCGTTGGTGGCAACCTTCGGTGCCTATGCCGATCTGGGTGGAGTGGTCCAGGCAGCGACCACCGGCATCTCCGTGGTGGACGGCGAGCGGTTCCCCTGGGACGCAGACCCACGAGCGGCGCAAGTGGTCCAGGACCAGCTGCTCGGCCTGCTTGATGACGAGCAACGAGCTCCGGTCGCATCAGCCCTCGACGACGGAACGCTCGACACCTCGGAGCTGGACGATCTTCCCGACGAGTTGCAGGCCGTGGCGCGTCTCCTGGGCAACGACGACCCGGAGCGCACCGACGACCTGCTGGCCGACGTTCCCCGCGTGGTGCAGGATCGGATCCGGGCGGTTTCGCCGGCGCGCGCGGCCCCTGACGTCGATGTCCCGATCGTCGCGATGCACGCGATCGATGACCCGGTGATTCCCTACGGTGAGTTCGTTCGACTCCAGCGGGTCTACCCGCACGTCGAACCGATATCCCTGACGAGCTTCGATCACGTCGGGTTGGCAGGGCAGGACGGTCCGGGATGGTGGGCGACGGTTCAGGATCTGTGGGGCGTGACCGAGTTCAGAGCTCCTGACATAGTGGGCTGATTCGTCCGTTTCGGGGGCCAGATCGTTGCTTTCGTGCCCGAACACTGATATAATCCGTTTGAAGTATTGATGCATTCGGATTGTGGGGTTGGATATGGGGATGACCGCGACGATGG
>JBDNIX010000036.1:0-2521 GCA_041688045.1 Nitriliruptoraceae bacterium | reverse complement strand
GCAGGACCGCGAGCACCTCGACGCCAGCGCGGACGCATATACGACACAGGCGGACGAGCTGCGCACGCGCCTGGCCGAGTTGCAGACGCGCGAGTCGCGGCTGCAACGCGAGCTGACCACCGCACAGCAGGCCTACAATTCCGTCGCGGCGATCGAGCCGGTGCTTGCCTTCGTCGCGGACCTGACGCCAGGCAACACCCGCATCCTGAACGAGGCCCAGGTTCCGATCGCGCCGACAGGACCCAGCCTGCCGCTGGTGGCGTTGCTGGCGGCAGTGGTGACGGCGCTGGCGGCGACGGTGTTCGTGTTCCTGCGCGAAGCGGTGCGGGAGCCGACGGCGCGGGCGTGACGGGCGTCAAGCCGCGGCTGCTGATGACGGGCGGGAGCGGCCGCCTGGGTCGGGCCCTGGTCGAGACACCGTTGGGCGATACCTACGACACGATCCTGCTCTCCTCGCGCGAGCTCGACGTCACGGATCCTGGCAGCGTCGAAACCGTACTGCTCGAGCACCGTCCCGACGTCGTCCTCCACGCCGCCGCCTGGACCGACGTGCGCGGCGCGGAGACGCAGCGCAAGGCGTGTTGGGACGTGAACGTGGTCGGTACCCGAAACGTCGCGGCGGCCGTGAACGCCGTGAATGCTGCAAGTGGCCTCGGCGTCGGCCTCGGCCTCGGCGTCGCGGACGGCACTGGCGCACGCAGTAGCGGCACGCGCCTGGTACACGTGAGCACGGATTACGTGTTCTGGGGTGGCGACGACCTGCCGGAGGGCGGCTACCGCGAGGAGGACGTCCCCGGCCCGGTCCGCAACCACTATGCCCTGACGAAGCTGGTGGCGGAGGAGGCGGCGCGGGCCTGTGCCGGCGCGCTGGTGGTACGGACCTCGTTCCGGCCGTCCACCTGGGCGTACCCAAAGGCGTTCGACGACGTGTTCACCAGTCAGGACTATGTCGACGTGATTGCCGCCGAGATCGCCACCCTGCTGCTGATTCTCGAGCGGGTGGACGTTGCTACACTTCACATCGTGACCGAACGCAAAAGCATCTACGACCTGGCCAAGCGCCGCAATCCTCACGTGGTTCCGGGCAGCAAGCGGGACGCGGGTGTGGATCTGCCCGACGACATCACCTTGAATGCCGAGCGCTGGCGGGCACTCAAGCAGGGATGGGACTGACATGCCGCGCTTCGAACCGCTAGAACTCGAGGGCCTGGTACTGGTGACGCCCGACGTCCATGGCGACGCCCGCGGCTTTTTCATGGAGCGTTGGAAGCGCTCGGCCTATGCCGCGTACGGCATCGACGCCGACTTCGTTCAGGACAACCATTCCCGCTCCGGCCTGGGCGTGTTGCGGGGACTCCATTGGCAACGGACGCCCCATGCGCAGGGAAAGTTGGTGTCGGTGGTCAGCGGCGAGATCTTCGACGTCGGCGTCGACCTCCGGCGCGGTTCCCCGACCTTCGGGCACTGGGCAGGCGCCGTCCTCTCCGAGGCGAACCACCAGCAACTGTGGGTACCGCCCGGCTTCGCCCACGGCTTCGTGGTGCGAAGCGACACGGCCGACGTGCTGTACAAGACCTCGGGCGAGTACGACCGTGACTCGGAACGGGGGCTGCACTGGGACGATCCTGCCATCGGTATCGACTGGGGCCAGGGCCCGTTCCAGCTCTCGGAGCGGGACCGCGACAACCCGAGCCTGCACGACCTCGACGTCGACGACCTGTTCGAAGACGACCTGTTCGAAGGCGACCTCGAAGCCGACCTTGAAGGCGATTTCGAAGCCGACTCCCAAGGCGACTTCGAAGCCGACCTGTACGAAGGGGAGCAACAAGCATGAATCCGAACACCACCTTGGTCACCGGCGGCGCGGGCTTCATCGGATCCACCGTGGTGCGCGAGCTGCTGCGGACCAGCGACGATCGCGTGGTCACGGTGGACGCCTTGACCTACGCCGGCAACCTCGCCTCGCTGCGGGAGGTGCTCGACCATGAGCGCCACGCCTTCGTCGAAGCCGACATCGCCGACGCGGACGCCGTCGGCGACCTCTTCGAGACGCACCGGCCCGACCGCGTGCTGCACCTCGCCGCCGAGAGCCACGTGGACCGCAGCATCGACGGCCCGGGTGCGGCTCTGCGCAGCAATGTCGACGGCACCTTCGTGCTGCTCGAAGCCGCGCGGCGTGCCTGGGGCAGGCGGGACGACGTCCGCTTCGTGCACGTCAGCACCGACGAGGTGTTCGGCAGCCTCGGACCGAACGATCCCGCCTTCGACGAGCACAGCCGCTACGACCCGCGCAGCCCCTATTCGGCCTCCAAGGCCGCCAGCGACCACCTGGCACGGGCCTGGTTCCACACCTATGGCCTGCCGGTGATCGTGACCAACTGCAGCAACAACTACGGCCCGCGGCAGCACCCGGAGAAGCTGATCCCGACGGTGCTGCTGCGCGCCGCGCGCGGCGAGACGATTCCCGTCTACGGCCGCGGCGATCAGGTGCGCGACTGGCTGCACGTCGACGATCACGCTC
>JBDNIX010000298.1:0-14895 GCA_041688045.1 Nitriliruptoraceae bacterium | reverse complement strand
GTTTCGTCGGACGCTGGACGACCGATTCGGCGACCCACTGGATCGTGTTCCCGACGTCCGAGGCAGAGCCGCTCAAGTCGTTCCCGCCGCTGTCGCAGGCAGAGCTGTCGCTGGCGGATCGCGAACTGGATCGCAGCGCCCTCCGTCATCACCATGACCTGGCAGAAGCCCGGGTCCGCCAGACGACCGACCGTGTCGTCAAGGCACCCGCTCAGGTTGTCGGACGGCTTCGTCGAGGTGGCTCGGCCGATCACTGATCGGTGAGGCGACAGCGGTGCGGGTCGTGGCCCGAGATCAGCCCGGTTGATCGGCGTGCTCGTCGACGAGCTGTTGCAGCTGCCCGACCAGATAGGAGCCGGACGCCCGCTCGGTGTGCAGGAGATAGGACAGCCGCCCGTCGTGGTCGTTGCGGATGATGTCCGTGACGACCTTGGCGACGGATGTGCGCAGGCAGGTCCCGTTCGGGGTCGCCGAATCCTGGAGGTCGATGGCGCACAGGTGGCTCAGCACCGTGCGGGCACGTGAGCCGGTCAGGCGCACCATGGCCCGGCTGTGGCTGAGGTCGATCACCGTGATGCGTTCCTGGATCGGCAGAGCCTGCAGGCGCGTCCGGATCTGGTCCGCGGTACCGGGTTCGCCGATGAGCGTCCAGGCTCCCGGCTCGGAGCCGGTCACGAGCACGCCGTCGGGATCGCGGGCTGCATGCAGGAAGGCGACGCCCAGAGCCGCCGCCAGGGGACCGTGTTCGTGGCCGCGAACATGAACCTTGGTGAGCAGGGACAGATCCGTCAACGTGCTGTCCGCGGTCATCGCCTTCGACCTGGCCGGAGGCTCCGGCAGGGTGATCGGGCTGCGGCAGACCGGCACCGACACCACCGGGCGATCGTTGTTCGGGGGCCGGGTGTCCGCACCGACCGTCGGCGAGGGCGCGTCGCCGCGCTGGAGCCGCATGCCTGCCGGGTCGACGTGGGCGAGTTGCTTCTGAACAACTGCCGGGATCTCACGACGATCGGGGAGCCGGACCGCGACGGTCGTGCCGGGCACGGCCATCGAGGCAGGCACGTGCGCCAGGCAGATGCCGCGGTTCAGCGTGGGGGAGTGGCGGCTGGAGGTGATGCGTCCGACCGTCGATCCGCGTACGACGATCTGGCTGGCCTCCGCCGGGACCTCGATGGGATCGACCGGCTGCAGGCCGACCAGAACCGACCCGCTGCCGGCCCGGTCCTGCCACACCAGTTCCGGCTTCCCGACGAAGTCCGGCTTGTCGAGCTGCAACAGACCGCCGAGGCTGGCGCTGCCTGCTCTGGTCAGGCCATCGGTGTCCTGTCCGACGATGAGGTGGCCCTTCTCCAGGCGTAGGATCCGTTGTGCCTCGACGCCGAACGGGCGGACGCCAAGATCCGCCCCGGCCTCCAGCAGGGTCTCCCAGACGTGCAGCCCGTAACCCGCCGGGACGTGAAGTTCGTAGCTGAGTTCGCCGGTGAACCCGATGCGCCAGACGACGCAGTCGTCCACACCGGCCACGGTTCCCGTGCGCACGTGCATGTAGCCGAAGGCCTCCGAGGACAGGTCGAGGTTGGTCACCCGGGACAGCAGTTCAGACGATCGAGGGCCCGCCACGTTGATCGAGGCATAGGCCGTGGTGAGGGGGGTGACGTGGACGTCCAGGTCAGGCCGCTCGGTCTGCAGCCAGTTCTCGATCCACGCCTCGATCCCTGACGCACCCGACGAGGTGGTCGTCAGCAGGTAGTGGTCGTCGCCGAGCCGGCCGGTCACGCCGTCGTCGAGCACCACGCCGTCGTCGGTGCACATGAGCCCATACCGCACGCGGCCGACGGCCAGCTGCTGCCAGCGGTTGACGTAGAGCAGCTCGAGCAGCGCCGGAACGTCGGGTCCGTGCAGGTCGAACTTGCCGATCGGCGTGACGTCGATGATGCCAACCGCGGTGCGCACGGCCCGGACCTCGGTGGCGGGGTCGCCGTAGCGATCGGGGCGGATCCATGCGCCGGAGACCAGCGGCACGGCGCCGTGCGTTTCGTGCCAGGTCTGCATGGGCGAGACCCGGACCGGCTCGAACTGACGGCCGGCCAGAGCGCCCAGCGTGATCGGCGCGTACGGCGGCCTCCAGGTCGTGGTTCCTGCAGCGCCGATCCCGATGCCGGTTGCCGCGGCGACCTCGGCCACCGTGTTCACGGTCTCCAGCTTGCCCTGGGAGGGACCCATCGTGGCGGTGGTGTAGCGCTTGGCCAGTTCGGGTGAGTCGTAGCCCTCGATGACTGCCGCCTGGATGTCCCGGGAGGTGACGTCCTCGCTGAAATCGATGAACCCGTGGGTGCGGCCGCGGAACAAGGCCGGGTGATCGTGGAGTTCCAGCTCCGGGAGCGCCGCGTCGGCCGCGGTCCGGACGGGTAGGACGCGTCCTCGCACGGCATCCGGTTCGGTCGCACGCTCGGCGGCCAGCTCGCCGACGGCGCGTGCATGATCCATCAGCGTGTCGAGGTCACCATCACCGGCCAGGGCGCCGGCGACCAGCACGTCGTCGGGAAGCTGGTGGGGCAGGAACCGGGCCACCCGCGGGTCGTAGACCGGCGTGTCCCCGGCCATGTTCAGCAACGAAGTGGGTGCCGTCCATCCCGTTGCCGTGACCACCAGATCACACGGAAGTCGGCGCCCGTCACCGAGCTCCACCCCTTCGACCGACCCGCGTCCGAGCACCCGCACGATGTCGCCGCCGCGACGCGCATCCTCGGCCCACACCTGGACGCCGGCACGTTGCAGGTCCGCCACCGCAGCATCCCCCTGCGGATTGGCGCTGAGGACGACGGCACGGTCACCCGGCCGGACGCCGTAGAGGTTGATGAGTCGTCGCACGGCGGTGGACAGCATCACCCCCGGAAGGTCGTTCCCCGCGATCACGTACGGCCGCTCGACCAGGCCCGCCGCGACGATCAACGCGCCCGCACGGACCTTCGTGAGCCGTTCGTGCAGGCCCGGAACGTCGCGCTCGACGACGGAACACCAGTTGCCGTCGTAGCGACCCGCCACGACGGCGTCGGTCAGAACCTCGATGCTGTTGCTGTCGGCCATGGCGTCGCGGAGCTCTCGGAGGCGGGTCAGTTCGGCGACGGAGCCATAGCGCAGATGGCCCCCGAGTCCGGGTTCCTCCTCGACGAGCATGACGGAGGCGCCCGCCTTGGCGGCGGCGATGGCGGCCACCATCCCGGCCGGCCCGCCGCCGGCGACCAGGACGTCGACATGGGCGTAGCGCTTGTCATACCGCAGCCCGTCGTCCGTCGTGTCGGGCACCACCCCGCCGGACGCGAACTTCTGCAGGACACGCTCGTATGCCGGCCAGAGACGCCGGGGTCGGATGAAGGTCTTGTAGTAGAACCCGGCCGTCAGGAACCGGCCGACGAGCTGATTGGCGGTCTTGACGTCGTGCTCCAGCGACGGCCACACGTGCTGTGCCGACACCGCCATGCCTGCCGCGACCCGACGATGCGAACCCCGCACGTTGGGTTCGGCGCCGACCTGTACGGTGCAGCCGGGGTCGAGGTAGCTGGCCGTCAACACCCCGCGCGGCCGGGAGTACGTGAAGCTGCGGGAGAACACGCGGACCCCGGCTGCGGCCAACGCCGACGTGATCGTGTCGCCGGGGTGGGCGACGTGCTGCCGGCCATTCCACGTGAACGTGATGCAGCGGTCGCGGTCGATGAGCTCACCGGGCTGCGGCGGAAGCCGGTTGGGCAGGCAGGCCGCTGCCGCTGTCGGGTCCGTGATCACCGCTGCACCTCCGGGGGATCGGCCGGTCGACGGACGGCCAGGATCTCGTTGGTGGTCGTGTCCCGATCGACGATGAGGAAGCGGCGACAGCCCGCACGGTGCAACCACGTCTCGGTCACGGGGCCGGCCGGATTGGCCTGCGTGTAGAGGTAGCGGCGCCACGTGGTGGGATCGGCCGTCGCAGGATCCGGGCGGGTGCCGGCCTCGCCCCCGTAGGCGAACTCGGTGACGTTGCGGGGACCGCACCAGGGGCAGGGCAGCGTGATCATCGGCGAGCCTCGGCGGTCGTCGGAACAGGTGCCTGGCCAGTCGGCGGGCGCGGTGATCCGGGACATGCCCAAGGTCGGGGGTCAGTGTCCAACGGCGGCCGCCCCCTTTTCTCCGACCAGTCGTCCGTCCGCGAAACGGGACAGCGCGAACGGCGCGATCAGGTCCGGGGGCGTTCCGGTGGCGATGCACGCGGCCATCTGCTCGCCCGAGACCGGGCCGGCCTTGAAGCCGTAGGTGCCCCAACCGACGTCGAGGTAGAAACCGCCGACGGGGGTCGGCCCCATGATGGGCGAGTAGTCCGGGGTCATGTCGCACAGCCCCGCCCACTGTCGCAGGACGCGCAGGCTGTGCAGCGACGGCATCAGGTGGAGCACGTGGCCGGCCAGGCCTTCGATGAACTCCAGGGAGCCGCGTGTCGAGTAGGAGGCGAACGGGTCGACACTTGCCCCGAAGACCAGCTCGCCACGGTCGGTCTGGCTGACGTACACGTGCAGCGTCCCGCTCACGACGACCGGTGTCAGGAACGGCTGCACCGGTTCCGTCACGGCCGCCTGCAGGGGGAAGGTGTGGACGGGCATCTCCACGCCGGCCATGTCGGAGATCAGCGTCGACCATCCGGCGGTGCAGTTGACCACCACCGGCGCGGCGACGTGACCGCGATTGGTCTGGACGCCGGTCACCCGGCCACCGACCACGTCGATACCGGTGACCTGGGTGTTCTGGTGGATGGCGACACCGCGGGCGGAGGCAGCGCGTGCGTAGCCCCACACCACGGCATCGTGGCGGATGATGCCCCCGGGCGGATGCCACAGGGCGCCGAGGATCGGGTAGCGCGCTTGATCACTGACGTCCATCCTGGGGACGAGCGCCGCGACGTCAGCGGGCCCGATCACCTCTGAGTCGACACCGACCAGCTTGTTGACCTCGGTCCGCCACCGCATGGTCCGCAGTGACGCGTCGTTGTGGGCAAGCGTCAGATGCCCACGCTGCGAGAACATCACGTTGAAGTTCAGGTCCGCGGCCAGGTCGCGGTACAGCGCCAGGGACCGGTCGTAGAACGCGATGCCTTCCGGGGTGAGGTAGTTGGAGCGCAGGATGGCGGTGTTGCGTCCGGACCCCCCGCCGCCGATGTAGCCCTTCTCCAGCACGGCGACATTGGTGATGCCGTGGTTGGTGGCCAGGTAGTGGGCCGTCGCCAATCCATGGACTCCACCGCCGACGATGACCACGTCGTAGCTCGACCGCAACTCGCGGACGGCCCAGGCCCGTGGCCAGGCACGACCGGTTATCCCACGACCGACGAGCGAGGCCGCTGAGTAGCGCGCGGCCGGCCGGCCCGTCGCACGGCGCGTGCTGGTCACAGCCGCTCCGCTCGCCGGTTGCCGCGATGCTGCGGTTGCCGTCCCGATGCGCCCGGGTGTCCAGTCAGGCCGGGGATGGTCACTGGCCGGTGTCCGGCCATCCGGACACGCACGGTCAACGACTTCCGCCCTATCGTCGCCCTGTCGCCATCGTCCAAGGTGCGCTCGCCTGGGGTGGCGACCGTGGTGACCGCCGTCAAGGAGCACGTCCCGATGAACCTCCGAGCCATCATGGCCTCGCTCCCGTTGCTCAAACGGGCATGGCGATGGCTCCCGGGACCGTTGCGCATACCGGTCCTGTTGATCGCCGTTGTCGTCGGCGTCTGGCGGTTCTTCAGCGGTCGCAACGACTCGGACGATCGTGGTCGGTCACCTTCTGCGACAGACGGGTCGAGTGACGGATCGGCGACCATCAACCGTTGACCGAGAACGATGATCGGGGGTTGATGGATCGGTTGCGTCGATAGAAGCCGAGGTCGAGGTGCCAGCCGGTATGCGGTCCCGTGACGGTCAGCGGGGCGGCGTCGTGATCGTGACCACCCTCGACCGCCACGATGAGTTCGGCCAGGCAATGCCCGACGATGGGGGCGTTCTTGAACTGATTGCCGCTGGTCCCGATCGCGATATAGAACCCGTCGAGATCGGTGCGGTCGTAGATCGGTATCCAGTCGTCGCTGACGTCGTAGAGGTCCACGACGCCACGCTTGGCGCCGGGCATGCCGAGCCCTTCCATGCGGCGTGACAGGCGCAGGACCTGGGCCTCCCACTGGGCGCTGGTGATGTCCCGGTCGAACACGTCCGGGTCGTGCACCCAGATCCGGTCGTCACAGTCCGGGTCCTCACTGCCGATCAGGATGTGGTTGCCGGTCTCCGGGCGGAAGTAGATGCCGCTGTCCCCGTCACTGACATGGTGCCCGTCGCGTTCGAAGTCGATACCGGGAGGCGCGGGGACGTGGTGCACCTCGTGGCGTAGCGCCCTGGTGCCGATCGCCATCGTGCCGTCGAGTCCGGCCAACCGGTTGATCACGAACGAGTGGGGACCCGCCACGTTGACCACGACGGGTGCGGTGATCGAGGAGCCGTCGGCCAGGGTCACGCCGGTGACGCGGGAACGGACATCGCCGTCCTCCCGGTCGATGGCCACCACCTCGGTGTTGAAACGGAAGGTGCCGCCGACCGCCTCAGCAGCTACCTGGAGGTTGTGCGTCGCGAGTTGTGGGTCCGAGACGTATCCCGATTCCGCGGTGTAGACCGCCCCGTCGATGGTCCCGGCGGGGTCCGACCAGAAGGCGTTGTCGTCCGGCCGGGTGGGGGGATGGAACGCTCCGTGCCGGAGCGACGGTGCGCGCCGAGCCAGCTCGTCGAGGTCCCACAGCTCATAGGGCACACCGACCTCGTCGTAGAGCGGGACGACTTTCGCGGCATGTCCGTCGGGTCCTTTGAGCGTGACCGACCCGCACGGCACGTAGCGGGCGGGGCCACGGTCATCATCCGCGCCGAGGTAGTCCGCCCACCGCTGCCAGTAGCGCAACCCCTCGTAGGCCATGGCGACGCCGTCGACGGTGGAGTAGCTGAACCGGACAATGGCGCACGAGTTGCTCGTGGAGCCGTACCCCGCCGCCGGGCCCTTGTCGACGTTCAGCGTCCGATAGCCCCGCTGGCCGAGTTCGAAGGCAAGCGCCGCACCGATGATGCCCGCGCCGATGATCAGTGCATCGACGGGCTCTTGGTCAGTCATCGACGTACCGCCCTCCCCGCTCGTACCGGTTCCCGTATCGTGGGAATCTGGCAAGCAACGACCGTATCGTGGTAGCGTGCCACGCTCGGAAGTCCACGTAAAGCAGCAACTTTCCGGACCCGGATCAGTTGGTGGTGCATGGCCATGGCAAGGGTGCAGAGCGTCGAGCGGGCGGTCACGTTATTGCTCGCCGTTTCCCGGAAGCCGGCGGGCCTGGTCGACCTGGCCCGCCGTGTGGAGCTGCCGACCAGTACGGCGGCTCGGCTGCTCGGAACGCTCGAGGAAACCGGTGCCGTCGAGCGCGACGCCGACGGTCGGTACACCACGGGTCCGGCGATGCTGGCCATCGCGGCGGCGGTCGATCCGGTCGTTTCCGTGCCGTCGCTGGCGCATCCCCACCTGGCCGAGCTGGCGGCGTCGACCGACGAGGCGGCCGGTCTGTCGATCATCTCCGGGCGGGACCTCCTGCAGGTGTCGCAGGTAGCGGCCCCCAATCCCGTCCAGGTTTCCGACTGGAGCGGAACGCGTGTGCCTCTCCACGCCGGTTGCGCCGGACAGGCGGTGCTGGCCACGTTCAGTGACGCCGCTCTCGATCGGTATCTCGCCGGCAGGCTGCCTGCCAGTACGGCGGCGACCCTCACCGACCCGGGACGCATTCGCGAGCGGGTCGCCGAGGTCCGCCGGGTCCGTGCCATCTGGACCACGGGGGAGTACGTCGACGACGTGGCGTCCACCGCCGCGGTGATCCGGACCACCACCGGCGAGGTCGTCGGCGCCATCCACGTCTACGGCCCCAGCTACCGGTTTCCCGCCGGAGGGACCGCGGACCGCATCTCGGCGGAGATTCTGGCGCGTGCGGACCAGATCTCCGCCCTCCTCGGCTACGAGCCCACGACCTGACCGACGAAAGTGCTGCCCATGGACGACATCGCTGGACCGGCCCCGTCCGATACGACCACAGCCGCCGTCGACGAGGGTGGCGGGAGTCGACGCCGAGGGCGCAGTTCCGGTCGCGAGCGCCCAGCCACGGGGTTGCCCCACCAGCCGCCGTGGCAGCAGCCTCGTCACGCCTATCCACCGGTCGCGGCCGTCTCCGACGACCAGCTCGAAGCGATCCACCTCGCCTCGCTGTCGATTCTGGAAGAGATCGGGATGGACTTCCTGCACCGCGGTGCGCGGGCACGGTTGCACGACGCAGGAGCCGAGGTCGACGGGGACCGGGTCCGCTTCGCCCCCGAACTCGTCGAACAGCTCGTCAGTACGGCACCCGCCGCCTTCACCCTGCACGCGAGGGATGCCAACCGCCACGTGGCTATCGGCGGCGACCGGATCGCCTACGGCGCGGTGGCGTCCGCACCCAACGCCGCCTCCCTGGACGGCGGCCGCCGGTCCGGCAACGCCACCGATTTCACGGACTTCACCAAGCTCGGGCACATGTTGAACGCGGTGCACTTCTGGGGCGGCTACCCGGTGGAGCCCGTCGACATCCACGCGTCGGTCCGCCATCTGCACACGACCTTCCAGCAGCTGACACTGTCCAACAAGGCCACGCACGTCTACAGCCTCGGGGCGCAGCGCAACCTCGATGCACTGGAGATGGTGCGTATCGCCCGCGGCATCGATGACGCCACCCTCGACCTCGAGCCGTCCATCTGTTCGGTCATCAACGCCAGCTCGCCGCTGCGGCTGGACGAGCCCATGCTTGAGGGCATCATCCAGCTGTCGGCGCGCAACCAGGTGATCATCCTGACGCCGTTCACGCTGGCCGGCGCGATGGCGCCGATCACGCTGGCGGGGGCCCTGGCCCAACAGAACGCGGAGGCGCTGGCTGGGATCGCGATGACCCAGGTGGTTCGCCCCGGCTCCCCGGTGCTCTACGGCGGGTTCACGTCGAACGTGGACATGCAGTCGGGAGCGCCGGCCTTCGGGACGCCGGAGTTCATGCGCACCGCCATGGTCGGCGGGCAGCTGGCACGGCGGTACGGGGTGCCGTACCGGTCGTCGAACGTCAGCGCTTCCAACGCCGTCGATGCGCAAGCGGGTTACGAGAGCGTGTTCTCGCTGTGGGGAGCGATCATGGGGGGCGCGAACGTCGTCTTCCACGGCGCCGGATGGATGGAAGGGGGGTTGCAGGCATCGTTCGAGAAGATGGTGATCGACGCGGACCTGCTGCAGATGATCTCGGCGTACCTCCAACCGATCGAGGTGACGGACGACACCCTGGCATTGGACGCGATCCGCGAGGTGGGCCCCGGTGGCCACTTCTTCGGCGCCGCGCACACCCAGAGCCGCTTCCGCGATGCCTTCTACCGTCCGATGGTGTCCGACTGGCGCAACTACGAACGCTGGGAGGAGGCCGGATCACCCGACGCCGTCACGCGCGCCAGCGGGATCGCGACCCGACTCATCGCCGCCCACGAGTCGCCGGCGTTGGACCCGTCCATCCGCCAGGAGCTCGAGGAGTTCGTCGCCCGCCGCGTCGCGGAAGGCGGCGTGGAGACCGACTACTGATCGTCATCCCGGAGAACTGTGATGCCCCGGAGGTCCCGGGCATCCCGGAGACCTGGGAACAGCAGGACATCCACCGAACAACGAGGCCATCATGAAGTCGTCCGCGCAGGCTGTCGTGATCGGTGGCGGCGTCGTCGGGTGCAGCGTGCTCTACCACCTGACGAAGGCTGGCTGGACCGACGTCGTGCTCCTTGAACGCAGCCAACTCACCTCCGGATCGACCTGGCACGCGGCGGGGGGTATGCACACGCTGAACGGGGATCCCAACGTCGCCAAGCTGCAGCAGTACACGATCGAGCTGTACCGCGAGATCGAGCAGATCTCCGGACGCGATTGCGGCATCCACCTGCCGGGCGGGCTGATGCTGGCGGACACGCCCGCGCGCCTGGACTGGCTGAAGATGGCCCATGCCCGCGGCCAGTACCTCGGCATGGACACACAGATCATCTCCGTCGCGGAGGCCAAGGAGCTGTTCCCGCTCCTCGATGAGACCTACTTCGTGGGAGCGCTCTACGACGCGGTAGAGGGCCATGTCGATCCCTCCGGGGTGACCGAGGCCTACGCCGCGGCCGCCCAGATCGGTGGGGCGCAGGTCCACAAACAGACCAAGGTCGAGGATCTGGTGCAGCGGGCCGACGGGACGTGGGACGTCATCACGGCCCAGGGCAACATTCACGCCGCGCACGTCGTCAACGCCGGAGGCTTGTGGGCGCGGGAGGTCGGCCGCATGGTCGGCCTCGAGCTTCCCGTCCTGGCCATGGAGCACATGTACCTGCTCACCGAGGCGATGCCGGAGGTCGCTGCGTACAACGAGGCCAACGGCGGACGCGAACTCGTGGGGGTGATGGACTTCGGGGGCGAGCTCTACCTGCGTCAGGAGGGCCTCGGCATGCTCATGGGCACCTATGAGAAGGACGGTCGACCGTGGTCCCCGCGACAGACCCCCTGGGACTTCGCGCATCAGTTGCTCCCACCGGACATCGATCGCATCGCGCCGTCGCTGGAGGTCGGCTTCGCCCACTACCCGGCGTTCGCGGAGGCCGGCATCAAGCAGGTCATCAACGGACCATTCACCTTCGCGCCCGACGGCAATCCACTGGTCGGCCCGATCCGTGGCCTGCCCAACTACTGGGTCGCGTGTGGCGTGATGGCCGGACTCAGCCAGGGCGGCGGTGTCGGGCTGGCCCTGGCCAACTGGATGAGCGATGGTGACCCGGGAGTGGATGTCTGGGGGATGGACGTCGCCCGGTTCGGTCCCTGGGCGACCATGGCCTATACCCACGCCAAGGTGCGGGAGAACTACTCGCGGCGCTTCTCCATCACCTTTCCCAACGAGGAGCTGCCGGCGGCCCGTCCCCTGGCGACGACGTCGATCCATGACCAGCTCACCCACGCCAACGCCGTGTGGGGGGCCGCGTTCGGGATCGAGCACGCTCTGTGGTTCCAGCAGCCGGGCAAGGAGCCGGTCGAGGAGCTGACCTTCCGACGGTCCAACGCCGTTCCGGTCGTCGCCGAGGAATGCCGAGCCGTCCGTGAGCGCGTCGGCATGATCGAGATCTCCAACTTCGCGACCTACGTGGTCCGGGGGCCTGGGGCCGCGTCGTGGCTGTCATGGCTGCTGACCAACCGCCTGCCGAAACCGGGGCGCATGACCTTGAGCCCGATGCTGAACGAACGCGGCAAGCTGATCGGGGACTTCACCGTCGCTGCGCTCGGCGAGGACGACTTCCGGATCTTTGGGTCGGGTGTCGCCGAGTAGTACCACGGCCGCTGGTTCGAACGCCACCTGCCCGCGGACGGCCGCGTCAGGCTGTACGGCGAAGGGCTCGGCCTCACCGGGCTGTCGATCGCGGGCCCGGCCGCCCGGGACGTCCTGGCGACGGTCGTCGCCGAGGACGTCGGTGCGGATGCCTTCCGGTTTCTGGATATCCGCCGCATGGACGTGGGGATGGTCCCGGCGCTGGTCGGTCGCATCAGTTTCACCGGCGATCTCGGCTACGAGATGTGGGTCCGCCCCGAACACCTGCGGACCCTGTTCACGACCCTGCAGGCGGCGGGGGCGCCACACGGTCTACGGCTGTTCGGTGCCCGGGCGTTGGACGCGCTGCGCCTGGAGAAGAGCTTCGGGTCATGGGCGCGGGAGTACCGGCCGATCTACGGCCCCGCGGAGGCGGGCATGGACCCGTTCGTCAAGCTCGACGGCACGTTCATCGGCCGGGACGCGGCGGCGGTCGAACGTGCAGCCGGCCCTGAGCGGCGCCTCGTGACCTTCACCGTGGACGCCACGGACGCGGACGTCGTCGGTGACGAGCCGATCTGGCACGGCGATGAAGCGGTCGGATGGGTCACCTCCGGCGGGTATGCCCACTGGTCGCAGACGTCGGTCGCGCTCGGCTACGTGCCGGCGGCCCTGATCGGCGACGGCACCGCGGCGGATGCCTTCGACATCGAGGTGCTGGGCGACCGCCGGGCGGCGCGGCTGCTGACGGAGCCGCTGTTCGACCCCGCCGGCAAGCGCATGCGGGCCTGACGCGATGCGCGGGGCTCAGACGGCCCGGGCCAGCGACGGCGCCAGGTCGCCGTGGGGCGCGACGACCACCCCGGGCACACCCAACCAGGCGCCCAGTTCGTCGAGTTCCGCCGCCAGCCCCCGGGCAACGGCGATGTGGTCGACCTCGCCCTCGGCGAATGCACCCTTGACCAGCAGCCGCCCCGATTGACGGTCGGCCTTCAGATCGACCCGCGCGACGATCCGCTCGCCGAGCAGGAACGGCAGCACGTAGTAGCCGTGGATGCGTTTGGCCGCCGGCACATAGATCTCGATCCGATAGTGGAAGTCGAACAGTCGCAGGGCGCGATCACGGTTCCAGACGAGCGGATCGAACGGCGAGAGCAGGGTCCGGGCCGGGAATGTCCGTGCCCGTGACGCCTCCGGATCGAGGTACACCGGTTCGCCACTCCATCCCGCGACCCGGACCTCCTCGACGTCCCCGGACGTGACCAGGTCGTGGAGGGCCGGACGGGCGACGCGGGCCACCAGACGATGGTGGTCCGCGAGGTCGGCAGCCGTGCCGATGCCGTGGGCGCCAACGGCTCGGCGCAGCAGCCGGCGGTGGGCCTCGTCGGGCGGGGGTACGTCGGCCTCTCGGGCAGCCGGGGGCAGCACCCGTTCGGCCAGGTCGTAGACCGTCACGAACTGTGACGTCCGGTCGTGGACCGCCAGATCACCTCGGGTGGCGAGGTGGTCGAGTGCGATCTTGCCGCGCGGGTTGCCCCACCACGGCCCTGTGCGTCGCCCGGGGTCCGAAAGGTCCTGGATACTGGTGGGTCCGTTGGCCGTCACCTCGGCCAGAACGGCTTCGAGGTAGTTCGGACCGTCGGCCAGCAGCTCGCGGACCCTGGGCCACGTGGCGGTCCTCGAACGGCGGTGGTGGAGCAATGGCCACACGTCCACGGACGTCATGGAGGCCACGTGGATCCAGCCCTCATAGACCTCGCGGGAACGCCACAGCCAGGCGTCCCTGGCCGTACGGTCGTGGGGACCGAGCCGCGACCAGAACGGCAACTCGTGGGCGCGGGCCAACACGTTGACGCTGTCCAGTTGCACGATGTCGACCGTGTCGAGGACCCGGCGCAGGTGGCGGACGTCGCGCCGGGTCGACCCGTCAGGGCGCGGTCGAGCGAAACCCATCGCCGTCAGCGCGATGCGGCTTGCCTGGCGGACCGACAGCGTGCGCACCCGGCGGACCGTAGTAGCCGGCCGGGAATGGCCGCGCCTTCGGGATCGTTGTCTTGACGTCGGTTCCCAGCCCGCGGCTACCCTGCCATGGCCAGAGTCATGGCAGCCTTGTCGCCGTTGTGGGCGCCCGAACCGGCCATTCGACGTTTCCCGTTCTCCGACCACCGAGGTCCGTTCATGCCCGTCGTTCGTATCCCCACCGTCCTGCGCAAGCACACCGATGGTGAAGCGAAGGTCAAGGTCGCCGGTGGCACCGTCGGCTCGGCGTTCGATCAGCTCGTGTCCGATCACCCGGGCCTGCAGGATCAGCTCTTCGAGAACGGGTCGTTGCGCGGCTTCGTCAACGTCTACGTCGACGACGAGGACATCCGGTTCGTCTCCGGTCTGGACACACCGATCGAGGACGACGGCGAGATCGCGATCATGCCGGCGGTCGCCGGTGGCGCGGAGCGGAGCGAGCACGCACGGCGCATCCGACCCGCCGGTGGCGCGTCGGCGTAGACGGGTGCTGGTCGATGACATCTCGCAGGCCGTCGGCAACACGCCGCTGGTGGGTCTGCCGCGCCTGTCCCCACCGGGGTACCGGGTGTATCTGAAGCTCGAGGGAAACAATCCCACGGGGTCGGTGAAGGACCGCGTCGCGAAGTACATGATCGAGCAGGCAGAGAAGCACGGGCAGCTCCGAGCTGGCCAGCGCATCCTCGAACCGACATCGGGCAACACGGGGATCGCCCTGGCCGCGTTGTGCCGGGTCGCCGGGTATCCATTGACCTGTGTGATGCCGGAGAACACGTCCCAGGAACGTCGACAGCTGTTGACCATGTTCGGCGCCGAGCTGGTGTATTCACCGGCGACCGAAGGGTCCAACGGGTCAGTTCGCGTTGCCCGCGAGATGGCCGCGGCCGACCCGGACATCTACATGCCGTTCCAGTACGGCAATCCGGCCAATGCTCTGGCCCACTACGAGACGACGGCACCGGAGATCATCGCCGACCTCCCCGACGTCGCGGCGTTCGTCGCGGGCCTGGGCACCGGCGGCACGGTGACCGGCGCGGGCCGGCGGCTGAAGGCGTGGAACCCCGACGTCAAGGTCTTCGCGGCGGAGCCGGAGTACGGCGACCTGGTCTACGGGCTACGCAACCTCGATGAGGGCTACGTCCCGGAGGTGCTGGACCTCGATGTCCTGGATTCGCGCATCAAGGTGAACTCGCTCAAGGCCCTGGAGATGACGCGCCGCCTGGCGGATGAGGAGGGAATCTTCGCCGGGGTGTCCACCGGCGCGTCGCTGGTGGTCGCGATCCGTGTCTGCAAGCGGCTGCCCGAGGGATCGAGCGTCGTCGCCTTGTCCCCCGACGGAGGATGGAAGTACCTGTCGACCGGCGCCTACGCACCGGGCGACGTCAAGGAGATCGCGACGTCGATCTCCGGGACCCTCTGGGCCTGAGGGCGCAGTGACCCTCCCGCACGGAGGGATCAGCGCATCCAGGGGTCCT
>JBDNIX010000297.1:0-4542 GCA_041688045.1 Nitriliruptoraceae bacterium | reverse complement strand
GACCAGCCGCGACCAACCAGACCTCGACCGCGACCTCAAGCACAAATACGATCTGCATCGGCTGGCACCATCAGCCCACGACCCCCGGACGCTGACCACGTCGCGGGGGTCAACCATGTCCACGACCCCGCCAGCCTCGCCCCTGCCGCCACCCTTGGCAACCACCCAACGTGACGACACAGATATTGGCGCGATCAGACCCCTACTACAGCGTCACAGACCGTGGCGCCCAACATCTGCACGCCGTGCCGACCGAAGATCGACATGACACGCTGGGGGGCCTTCGTGCGTGTCTACAAAAGACGGAAGGGCAGCGGTGGGTAGCACTCAGCGGGACGAGGCGTCGCTGTTCTGCGCTGCCTACCACGACAGGCTGGTCGGCGGCCTGTCGCTGTACCTCGGTGACCGAGCCGTGGCCGAGGAACTCGCCCAGGAAACACTGTTGCGCTCCTTCGCTCGCTGGGAGTACGTCCAGACGCTCGCGTCACCCGAGGCATGGACCTGGCGGGTCGCGATGAACCTCGCCAACAGCGTCGTCCGCAGGCGCAGTGCCCAACGGCGAGCCCGACAGCGGCTCGGGCCGACCGCAGAAGCTCGAGACGAGGATCATGCGGCGCCCATCGCGGTCCGGCAGGCGGTGGCGAACCTGCTCAAGCGACAACGGATGGTGGTCGTCCTGCGGTTCTACCTGGATCTCTCGGTCGCGGAGACCGCGGCACGGCTGGACACCACCGACGATGCCGTCCGATCGCTGACCAAGCGGTCGGTCGCTGCACTCGGCGAGGTGCTCGACATCGATCGGACGCGGGAGGGCCACCCGTGACATCGGATCTCCATCGGGCCATGCACGAGGCGGCACCGCGACCCTCCGAGCCGGCACCGTTCGACCGACTGTGGACACGCGGTCGGCGACGACGGGCAGCCATGCGCACCGGAGGGGCGCTCGCGGGCATCGCTGCCATCGGTGTGGCCGCCACGATCTTGCCCGGCGTTCTGGCTAACGACCGTGACGGCGGCCTGGAGGTCGCAGATCAGCCGCCCGCCGTCTGCCCCGTCACCGACGCGGGCCGTGAGGCGTTCACCCCACCCGACCCCTACCCGCCGACCCCGAGCATCCCGGATGCGACCTGGTACGGGACACCCGAGCTGTGGACCGTCATCCCCGACAACCCGGGGCCACAGAAGAGCGTGTGGTGGAGCATCCACTTCGAGGGTGGCGCGCCAGAAGATCGTCCGGAGGTCGAGGTCCGCTACGAACGTCTCGATGACCCCGACCTCGACCCGTTCGTGTCCGAGGCCCCCGGAACCAACGCTCACACGGCTGCAGATGGCTGGTTCATGATTGACGGGCTGCAACCCAATGAGCCAGGCTGCTGGCAGGTGACGGCCAGCTACCGGGGCGAGGAACTGAGCTACACGTACCTGATCGAGGAAGCCACCCCTGGGCCAGCGGCCCGTGCACCCGAGCTCACGGATGAGCAACTCGCCGGCGAAGCACCCATAGAGAACCCGACCGATAGTGCACCCCGCTTCGACGACCCCGACATGGCCGGGCTCTGCGAGGACGTCGACAGCGACGTCGCCGACGAGACGACAGGGCCCCCGACGCCCGAGGACGCCATCGAAGCCTTCCTCCGTGAGAACGCCATTCTGTACGACACCACCATCATCGGCACGACGATCACGCACCGCGGCAAGGCCGTCGGCGAGTTCCACCTCACCGATTCACCAGCCGGCGGCTACCACGTGACACGCGCAAGTTGGTGCTATCCCGTTGCGGCGGAGTGAACTAGTGAACCCGGGTCCGTCTGCCGGAGATCGTCTCTCAGCGGGAGACCAACCCGGGGCCGGGTGCGAACAGCAGGGCAGGCTTGGACTGCACCACAGTTGCACCACAGCAGAATCCGGCCCCTTACGGCATGTTCCCGCATCTTCCTTCACCGGATTGTGGTGCCAGTGTGGTCCACGAGCCGGCCTTGCCAGCTGGATGCGACACCCGTCTTCGCCCGACCGACGAGCCCGGCGCCATCGAGGCACGCTTGCTATCACGCCGAGCGTCGGTCACTGCGGGTGCCACGGGTCGATGATGTCGAGCCCGTCGAACCGGGCGAAGTCCTTGATGTTGCGGGTGACCAGAGTCATCCCGTGCACCAGCGCGGTCGCGCCGATGAGCGCATCGCGGAAGGGCGCCGGATCGGGAACGTGCAGTGCCGCCGCACAGCGGGCGACCGTCGCGTCGACGGCGAGGACATGTTGATCAAACGCCGCCGCGACGCTGTCATCGAGCCAACGACGCAGCACGGCTCCCTTGGGTGGATCAGCACGCTCGGCGAGCAGCACCCCGTGCTCGAGCTCGTGGATCGTGATCGACGACAGGAACAGCTGGCCTGACGGGACCTCGGACGCCCAGGCGGCGACCCCGGGGTCGGCCTTGCCGGAGCGGACCTTGCGCAGCTCGGACACGACGTTGGTGTCGAGTACGAACATCAGCCGAACTCAGCCGGGCGCGCGTGCTCATCAGAGGTGGACAGCGCCAGCTCGATATCCTCGACCCCCGCAGGCTCAGCAAGCCGGTCCAGGACATGGTCGGTGCCCAGCAGCCGCTCATAGTCGTTGTAGGCCAACAGCACGTGGGCGGGACGGCCGCGATCGGTGATGTAGACCGGGCCGTGCGCCGCGGCCTTCTTCGCGCCGCTGGTGTCCTGGTTGAACTCCCTACTGCTGATCTTGGTCACCATCACCAGCCTCCGAGGTAGTTACGTTGCTACTTTAAGGTGGTCGATGTCGTTCTGCAAGCCTGCCACCGTGCGCCGAGCCGGGCCGAGTCGCTGTCACGCATCGGCATGCCGCTCCAGATGCTCCGCGAGCGTGTCGGGTCGTCGCGCAGAAGGATGCTCACACCGCCACCTTCGGGCCGAGACGCTCGCGCAACCGGTGCCACCGTTGACGGGTAGCGAGGTCCCACTCCTGCTCGGCCGCATGCTCGACGCGGTCGAGGCGGATCCGGTCGGAGTCCGCGGCTTGTTGCACTACGTCGACGAGCCGCTCGAATGGCCCGGTCGAAGTCCCGCAGGACCTCCAGCAGCCCGAGCTCATACGGGTTGGGGTCCAACTCGCGGCGGTCATAGGACCGGCCCACGAACCGGATCTTCCCACGGCCCGCCGGGGCACGCCCCGGCACGGCGACCGTCTCCACCCGCGCGACAGCTCGGACTCGACCGCCGCGCGAGAGCCATGCAGTTCGCGGGCACGTAGAAACGACCGACGCTCGGCACCGGCGACCACGTCACGCGCTCCTCCCTGCAACGTGCGCAAGGCTGCACCGGCCGCAACACCACGCCACACCGCTGGGGTCGCCCGCGGGACGGCCACGGTACTGCCTCGCAGGTTCTAGACTGCCCGGACGATGGATGACCTGCTGATCGAGCTACGAGTGCCGCCCGCCCTTCGCGAGCGGGTCGCAGCGATGCTGAAGATCACTGATGGTGTGGCGTCCGACTAGCTCGACGAGGAGTACCGCGATCTCGCACGGGCGCTACTGGGCAAGCTGGCGCGCAAGCGCCCCTCGCCGCTGGCGCACGGTGACGCGACGATCTGGGCCGGCACGGTGCTGTACGCGCTCGGGCAGATCAACTACCTGTTCGACCCGCGCAGCGATCCCCGCCTGACCGGCGACGCGCTCGCGACCGTCGTCGGCGTCCCGCAGACGACGTTGACCAACAAGGCCAAGGCCGTCCGGCACCTGCTACGACTGAAGCCGTTGGACCGGGAGTTCTCTCGCCGCGAACATCTCGCCGACCCGCTCACGGCGTCGTTCTTCCGCTACTCCACGATCCGCTGACCGGACGGCGGCGAGCCGGTCAGTGGTTGAGCACCGAGAAGGAGCACAGCGTGGCAAGACGACGGGAACTCCGCAGCGGCGGCGTCCGCCCGCACCGTGCAGACGGCCCGAGGGCGCGGCCGTCGCCCGACGACGAGCCGGACCTGCTCGACCACGTCCGCGATCTGCTGCGGGCCGGGGACCCGGTCGGGTTGGTGGTGTTCGCCAGTTCGATCGTCGCGGCGCTCGAGCCGGGTCCGGTCTTGCCGTTCCAGGGCGCGCAGGGGGACGACGACCCGTCGCTGGCGGAGGTCGTCGATTCGTTCGTCGACGTGCGACGACGCGAGACGACCGCTCTGCTCGCGGTGCTGGCCCCCCTCGTCACCGACGAGGGGGTGCGTCGGAACATCCGTCGCGAGCTCGACCGGCGCGGGGGCCCGCTCCCGGCAGGGCTCGACCGGCTGGAGCCGCTGTCCATCGACCGGACGGTGGCGGCCACCCACGTCCTGGGGCACGTCGACACGCTGATCGTCAGCGTCCGGACCGCCGACGGGCGGCCCCTGACGATCGTGGTCACCGTAGACCACGAGTTGGGCACTCTGGTCGCCGATGGGTTCGGATACCCCGGGCCGGCGGAGGCCGCGATCACACGGCTGGCCGACGACGATCCCGACCTGACCGTGGCCGACATCGACCCTGCCGACGTGCGGGCCCGGATCGCG
>JBDNIX010000035.1:0-12528 GCA_041688045.1 Nitriliruptoraceae bacterium | reverse complement strand
GGCGTGTGAACAGATCCGCGCATCGCTGGCGGGTGATGGAGCTACAGCGCGACCGGGCAGACGGCCAACAGATGTTCGTTCAGGTCCGGGTCGCTGACGAACCCTGCGAACCCGTTGCGTTCCAGCACCCTCCGGGCCCGTCCGTTGTGGCGGTGCACTGAGGCAAACATCAGCGCCGTATCCAGCTCCTCGTCCGGGCTGGAGGACGCCGCTTCGCGTGTGCGAAGGTGGTCAAAGGCGGCAGCGAGCAGCGCTTGTGAGCACTCACGCCCGTCATTGAGCTTCGAGGTTTGTACACCCAAATCACACCTTGCTGCCGAACCGTGGCGCTGTTGAGTTCGGCAGTCATTGTCCGGGTACAACCCGTCCCTACCAAGCTTCACAGAGGGGCAACTCCGGGTTCCCTCTGTGTCGAACCTGTGGGAGTTCCTGAAGAAGTAGGGCTGCATGCGATGGCACGTGGTGATCCTCGGCATGGCGGCGCTTGTGGCTGGCGTCGTGGTGGTGGTGGGGGTGCTCGCGATGGGCGACGTGGTGCGCCTGCTCCCATGGCAGCTACGAGGAGATCCTGACTCGACTGCCACGAGCGTGCCGCTGACGGTCCTGGGCGGAGGTTGCGGTGCTGACTCCGAGAAAGTGGCCCGAGTCGAGGTCCAAGAGACCGCGCAGCAGGTGACCATCAGCACCTACCTCCGCAAGGACCGCGTCCCTGTAGGACAGGCATGCACCGCAGTCGGGACGGCACACGACGTCACGGCCCATCTCGACCAGCCACTGGGGGGTTGGAGGCTGGTCGACGCGGCATGCGTCGGGTCCCGTTCTCACCTGCAGTGTGGTGCGGACGAATGGTAGGGCCGCCCACACAGAGCCCTCCAGGGTCCGTCGCCGCTGCCGAGGCATGGCTCAGCGGTGGGGGACCCATCACAGCGTCACACGACGGAGACGGCCTGGAGCGCCGTCGTGCTCACCCGAGGCCGAGGGGACGGGTTCGCCGACTCCACGCAGTCGCGGCCGCAGACTCCCGGCTCAGTGATCGCGGATTGGAAGAGGCCGGACGCGGATCTGGTCAGTGGTCAGGCTGACCACTGCACCCTCCGCAAGATCATCGGCCACAACCGGGATCGCGGCCGCGAGGAGCCTGCCCTGCTCGGGCGGCGTGAGATGGTCGGACGATCGCACCAAGATCACCGACGGCCGGGAGGCTCCGCCCACGGCCAGCAGGTCGGTGAAGTCGCTGTCGGCCGTGACCACGACACGATCCTGCTCAGCAGCCCACGCCAGGATCACCGGGTCGTCGGTGTTGGCAAGGCCGACCTCGGTGACGTGTACGACGTCGTGGCCGGCTTCCGCCAACTGCTGCCCGACCCGGACCGAGAGGTTCTCGTCGACCAGCAGCCTCACCCCGCGGTGGGCAGGTCCATGACCCGCTCACGGGTGTAGGCGGCAGCGAACTTCAGCGCCTCGAGCACGTCCTCGCGAGTCAGTTGCGGGTAGTCCTCGAGGATCTGCTCGATCGTCTGTCCGGCAGCCAACTGGCCGAGCACGGCACTCACGGTGATGCGCGTGCCCCGGATGCACGGGAGCCCCTGCATCCGGGCAGGGTCGACGGAGATTCGACCACGATGCTGACACCGGCGAAGAACGCCCGAACGAGGCACGACGCCGCAACGGTGATGATCGGTTTCACGCCGTCGACTGCGAAGGGCATCGCGCTCCCGAGCCATGTCAGTTCATGGCGATCCTTGTCATTGCCGGGTAGCCTCGTCTCCGCGACGAGGAGACGCGCCCGTGAATGTGTCATTGACACCTGAGCTCGAGGAGATCGTTCACGACCGTGTTCGCAGCGGTCGGTACACCTCGGCCAGCGAGGTCGTCCGGGAGGCGTTGCGTCTGCTGATCGACCGCGACGAGGTACGGCAGGCGCGTCTCAACGAGATCCGGAGCAAGGTCGACGAGGGGCTGCGTTCCCTCGAACGTGGTGAGGCGCGCGACGGCGATTCGGTCGTCGACGAGATCCTTGCGTCGTCGCCGACCTCGCAGGCCAGCTGAGGATGGCTTCGTTCGTCGTCTCCGGGCCGGCAGCTGCCGACCTGGGAGACATCCACGCCTGGATCGCGTACGACGATCCGGTGGCCGCCGGTCGTGTCCTCGAGGAGCTGCGCCCGGCCATGCAGCGGTTGGTGGACCAACCCGGGCTCGGGCACGTCCGCGACGATCTGGCCGACGAGACCCTCAAGATCTGGCCCGTCCGCTCCTACCTGGTGATCTACCGGCCCGCGACCACGCCGTTGCAGATCGTCCGGGTGCTGTCGGGCTACCGCGACATCGCTGCGCTGTTCGAGTAATCGCGGTCAGGCCGCGCCCGCCACGTACTGCATGACGGCGTAGGAGGCGTGCCGGTCCAACGAGGGGCGGGCCCGTGATGGCGGATGGTGGTGCGCGGGTCGGCGTGGCGGGCGAACTCCTGCACGTCGCGCAGCGACACCCCGGCGTTTGACTGGTTCGGGCTCTCCACTTAAACGGAGCCAAGCATCGGGAGGCACAGCATGTTGGGGTTCCGCACGCGTCCCAGAACCAGATGTTGGGGTCACTCCGGTTAAATGGAGAGCCCTGACACCGCTTACCGCGAACGCACCGATGACCGCACCCGCGGAGGCGCCCGCGACCCGCTTGATCTCGTAGTCGTGTTCGTGCAGCGCGGTCAGAGCGCCGATGTGGGCCAGGCCTCGCAGTCCGCCTCCGCCCAAGACCAGATCACACGCCCGTTCCATCGGCCTCTCGGATGCAGCCCACGTGTCCGGCGTTTCGGCCGGAGGATCAGCGGTGCCGTCGGTCACAGCCACCGCCCAGGGTTCAGCAGACCCTTGGGGTCCAGCGTCTTCTTGATACGGCGCTGGAGATCGAGGTTGTCGCTGCCGATCTCGCGTTCGAGGAACGCCGCTTTGATGGACCCGACGCCGTGCTCGCCGGTGATCGTGCCACCCAGATCCAGTGCCGACTCGACGATGTCATCGAAGGCCAGCAGAGCACGCCGGCGCGCATCGTCATCGTCGTGGCGCACGAGCAGGGTCGGATGCATGTTGCCATCCCCTGCGTGCCCGAAGGTGTAGACCTCGGCATCGTGGCGGCCAGCCGCATCCTCGATGCGCCCGAGCAATGCCGGGACGCGGGACCGGGGCACGCCGACGTCGTCCCAGATCGCCTGCCCCAGTGCCTCGACGGCCGGACCGGCCAGGCGCCTGGCCTGGAGCAGTGCCTCGGCTTCTTCGGGATCGTCGGTGAACGCCGTGTACGACGCGCCGGCCGTGTCACACAGCGTGGCGGCCTGCTCGATCTGTGTCGTGGCAAGCGGTGCCGGACTGTCGGACTGGAGCAGGAGCAGGGCGGCGGCGTTGCGATCGAGCCCCATGCGGGCCATGTCATCAACGACGCCGATCGTGGCTCGGTCCATGATCTCCATCAGCGACAGGGAAAGCCCGGACCGCGTGATCGCGGCGACGGCCTCGCCTGCGCCCGACAGGGTTGGAAAGAAGGCCACCAACGTCGAGGTGCCCCCGGGCTTCGGACGCAGACGGAGTCGGACACGGGTGACGATACCGAGTGTCCCTTCGGAGCCGACGAAGAGCCCGTTCATGTCCAACCCCGCGACTCCCTTGATGGTGCGGCGGCCGGTCTCGATCACGGTGCCATCGGCCAGCACCACCTCCAGGCCGAGCACGTAGTCGCGCGTCACGCCGTACTTCACGCAGCACAGCCCCCCCGCGTTCGTGGCGATGTTGCCCCCGATCGAGCAGAAGGCCTTGCTCGCCGGATCGGGCGGGTACCACAGACCGTGAGGGGCCGTGGCTTCGGAGATGTCGGCATTCAGCACACCGGGTTCGACGGTGACCGTCTGGTCGACGGCATCAATATCGAGGATGTTGTCCATGCGTTCGAGGCACAGGGTCAGGGCCCCGTCGATCGCCTGGGATCCGCCGCACAGACTGCTCCCGGCACCTCGAGGGACGATCGGGACGTCGTGCGCTGCAGCGATCTTGACGGCTGCCGCAACCTCCGAGGTGGAGGTGGGAAATGCCGCAGCCTGTGGGTGACCCGGCGTGACCCAGTCCGTGCGGTCGTACCGATACGTGTCCAGGACGTCCGCGTCGGTGATCACGGCTCGTTCGGGCAAGGCCGCCGCCAACTCCTCGATGAACCCCATGTGCGCTCCTTTGCGCCGCTGTCGTCCGTGTCGAGACTACGGCGTGTGGTGGGGAGGGTCGCGACGGAGGCCCCCGAGCATGGATGCCGGGATCGACGCTGATCCCTTGCGACGTCCTCCCGCCTGCGGAGGTAGGGTCCGCCCCTCGCCCGATCGAAAGGGTCGTCGTCGTGTCCACGCAGCCAGCGCCTGCTGCCGCACCTACCGCCGCGCCCGCCTTCGGCACGGTCCCGGCGCCGCGCATGGTGGTCGCGGACGTCGTCGACGGGCGGTTCGAGGCCGCGTCGGTACAGCCCACGGCAGAGTTGACGATCCATCCCTTCGCCCATGTGCTGCACTACGGCAGCGCCTGCTTCGAAGGCTTGAAGGCCCACCGTGGTCACGATGGTGTGGTCCGGCTGTTTCGCCACGAGTCGCACGTTGCCCGCATGCAGCGCACCGCCTCCCTGTTGTGTCTCCCCGTCCCGCCCACGGACCTGCTGGCCGGTGCCATGCGGGACGTCGTCGCGGCGAACCTCGAGGTCACCCCAGACCCCCCGGGCGCGCTCTACCTCCGGCCGCTCTTGTTCGGTACCGAGCCGAACATCGGGGCGGCTGCCGCCCCCTCCCGGCACGCCAAGCTGATCGTGCTGGCGTCCCCGGTGGGTGACTACTTCGGCGGGGCCGCGCGGGCCTTGAAGTTGCTCGTGGAGACCCGACTGCCGCGTACGACGCCACAGTTCGGTGAGGCCAAAGCGGGCGCGAACTATGTGATGGCGCTGGGCATCACCCAGCAGGCCAAGGCCGACTACGGCGTGGATCAGGTGTTGTTCGCGCCCGAAGGCATGGTCCAGGAAACCGGTGCCGCCAACTTCATGCTGTTCAGCGAGGACCGCATCGTGACGCCAGCCTTGGATACGTCCCTGCTCCACGGCATCACCCGTGACTCAATCCTCACCTTGGCCCGCGAACTGGGGTACGCGGTCGAGGAACGGCCGGTCACGGTCGAGGAATTGCTGAGCTGGGACGGCGAGGCAGCACTGGCGGGAACGGCCGCGGTGCTCTCGGGCGTCGGCACGTTGGTGCACGAGGGGCGCGACGTCTCGATCGGCGGCGGCCAGGTCGGACCCAACACGACCCGACTGCGCGAAGCGCTGTTGGCCGTTCAGCGGGCGCAGGCTCCCGACGCGCACGGCTGGCTGTCGGCGGTTCGATGAACCCGACCAGCCCCGATCACATCGGCCGACGCATGACGTCGGGGCACCCATGAATCCCGTCTACGCGACGGCAACCGGTGTAAGCATCACCGCCTTCACGACGCTGCGCTGGGACGTCCGGGTCAGCGGCGCCCAGCACATCCCGGCGACCGGTGGCGGGGTCATCGCCACGAACCATGTGGGCTACCTCGACTTTGTGTTCTCCGGGTACGGCGCCGGCAAGCGCAACGGACGCCGGGTGCGGTTCGTCGCCAAGCGGGAGGTGTTCGACAACCGGTATGCCGGCCCGCTGATGCGCTCGATGCGCCATATCCCGGTCGACCGCGGAGGAAACACGACCAGCGCTCTGCGCGAGGTGGCTGCCGCGCTCGATGCGGGCGACCTGGTTGGCATGTTCCCCGAAGGCACCATCGACCGGTCCTTCGTGGCGCAGGCCGGCCGACCCGGTGCTGCGCGGATGGCGATCACCGCCGGGGTGCCGTTGATCCCTGGTGCGATCTGGGGGAGCCAGCGGATCTTCAGCAAGGGCCACAAGCTGCAGGCTGCGCGAGGCACCGTGGTCATGGTCAGCTTCGGTCCGCCGATCGACTACACACCCGACGAGAATCCCACCGTCGTCCACGAACGTCTGATGGCTTCCATCCGCAAGCAGGTGGACGAACTGCAGCGCAGCTACCCGCAGCGTCCCGCCGCGGGGGAGCAGGAATGGTGGCAGCCCGCGCACCTCGGTGGGAGTGCGCCGACGCCGGAACAGGCACAGGCATGGGCCCGCGAGGAGGCCACCGACCGGCGCCGGAAGCGTTCCGAGGGCGCCTGAACGCCGGTCAGGTGGTCGGCAGGTCGTAGTGCACGCCGGTCAGTTCCTCGGACAGCTCCCACAGACGGGCGGCCATGTCGGGATCCTTGGCCCGGGAGGATTGCTCGGCCAGCCTCGGGTAGCCCCGCTGCTCGGCTGGTCCGTCCGGTCCCCAATAACTCCCGCCCGGCACGTCCGGGGCCGTGGCTGCGAAGAGCTGGGGGAGGACGCCCTGACTCGCCGGTTGGGCCAGGATCGCCGTGGCGGCGCGTGCAGCGACGCGTGTGACCGCGCCGCGGATCCCGCCCTGTGCCGCTGGGCCCGCTGTCTGCAGACCCGTGGCGGTGTAGCCGGGATGGGCGGCAACGGAGATCGCATCGGCCGGCGCCGCCTCGAAGCGCCGTTGCAGCTCGGACATGTACAGCAGGTTCGCGAGCTTGGATCGTCCGTATGCGGGCCACCGTTCGTAGCGCGTGTCCTGCCAGTTGAGGTCCGAGGGATCGATGGAACCGATCCGGTGCGCGAAGGACGACACGGTCACGACACGGGCGTCGTCCGCCGCCAGCAGCGCGGGCAATACGCGCCCGACGAAGGCGAAGTGGCCGAGGTGGTTGACCCCGATCTGCAGCTCGAAGCCGTCGGCCGTGCGCTGCAGCGGTGGCGCCATGATGCCGGCGTTGGCGACGATCCGGTCGACGGATGCGTGCCTGGTGAGGAAGGTCTCCGCGGCGGCCTCGACGCTGGCCAGGTCGGCGAGATCAAGCGGCAGATGCTCGAGCGACGCCGCGGGATGACGTTCCCGGATCGTGGCGATCAACGCGTCGGTCTTGTCGGCGTTGCGGGTGGCCAGCACGACGGTGGCGCCCCGCGACGCCAGCGCAATCGTGGTCGCCTCACCCAACCCGGACGTGGCACCGGTCACGATGATCGTCGAGCCGGTCAGATCAGGGATATCGGCGGCGGTCCAACGCATGGTGGCTCCAGCAGGGCAGAGAATGGGTCGACGCCGAGGTTATGGGTTCGCGCTGCCACGGTGCAGACTGCCGACATGGCTGACCTGATCCCGATCGCCGATCCCGACGACGGCCGCTTGGCGGACTATGCCGCCCTGACGGATTCGCGCCTGCGCAAGCGGTACGAACACCGGACCGGCGTCCTGATCGCCGAAGGCCCCAACCCTGTGCGCGAGCTGGTCGCCTCCCCGTACCCGGTGCGGTCGATGCTGCTGGCCGAGGAGCGCGTGGAGCAGATGTCCGACCTCCTCGAACGGATGGAGGCCCCGGTCTACGTCGTGTCCCGCACCGCGCTCTACGAACTCGTCCGGTTCAAGCTCCACCAGGGCGTGATCGCCTGTGGCGGGCGACTTCCACCGCCGGATCTGACCGAGCTCGTCGCTTCCACCCACAGAGTCGCCGTCCTCGAGGGCCTCAACGATCACGAGAATCTGGGCACGCTGTTCCGTTCGGCGCGTGGACTCGGTGTCGAGGCGGTGATCTTGGGACCTGGCTGCGCCGACCCGCTGTATCGACGCAGTGTCCGGACCTCGATGGGACACGTCCTGCACGTGCCACACGCCCGCGTCGACCACCTCGACCGGGCCTTCGCCTCCCTGCACGCCACCGGGTTCACGACGATCGCGTTGACCCCGGACCCCGCCGCAACCGATCTTCGGCACCTCGATCCAGGTGAGCTCGGACGCCGGCTCGCGATCCTGGTGGGTGCGGAGGGGCCCGGGCTCAGCGACGAAGCGCTCGGTGGCGCCGAGGTACGCGCCCGCATCCCCATGTCCAGCGGCGTCGATTCGCTCAACGTGGCGACCGCAGCGGCCATCGCGTTCCACGCCCTGTCGCCGATCTGACCATCACGTACCTTGGCCGCATGCGCGCAACCAGGGTCATGGGACGCCAATGCCGTGTCTGTGGTGCGACCTGGGACGGTCCGTCGGCACGGTACTGCGGCCGGTGCGGCCAGCCCCTGGCCTCGGACGGACCGAGCTCCAGCGGGGCGGGCCACCGCTTCCCGGGCCGTCGGACGACGTTGGTCCTGCTCGTGCTCGGCGGAGTCGTCGTCCTGGCTGTGCTTGCGGCCCTGGCGCTCGTCGCGGGACGAGGCGTGACCGAGCCGGAACCGGACGCTCCGGATCGTGTGGCTGCGGTCGATCTGCCCGACCGGTGGGAGATCGATCCGTCCTGCCGTCCTTCGGGATGCGAGCTGTGGCGTGCCGACCTTGGCAGCGGCCATGCGATCGCCGTCGATGAGGTGGTGATCCATGTGGGCGTGAGCGATCTCCACGCAGTCGCGATCGACAACGGCAACATCGCCTGGTCGGCGGCAACCACGGGAGGCAACGCTGCCGTCACGGCTATTCCGGTCGATGGCGCGCCAATGCTCCTGGTCGTTCGGTCCAGCGCGGGGTCATCGGAGCACCCGGTGGAAGCTCGGGACGCTCCGACCGGGTACGTGACCTGGACCGCCTCCTTGCCGGGCCCGGTCGATCAAGCCTCCGCCGGCGCCGACGGGGGCGGGGTGGTGGTGTTCGGCGACGGGTTCGTCGCGGTCCTGGACGCGGCGACAGGGGAGTCGAGGTGGACCGCCAGGTCGCCATCGCGACGGACCCGGACCAGTGGGTGGAGGTGATCGGTGCGGCACTACGGATCGGGACGCCCGGGCCCGTCGGGACGCCCGGGCCCGTCGGGACGCCCGGGCCCGTCGGGACGCCCGGTCCAGACGCCTCAGGCCCGGCGACGCTGTCTCAACGATCACCCGCTCGGGTCATGATCATGAACCTGCGGGATCCCGCTGCCGAGGTACGGACCTTCGACGACGTCTTCCAGGTTCACTCCTGGCAGGTCTCGGGGGGATCCACCAGCACGCCAGGATCAGATCGGGGCTTCGTTCTGGCCACGATGGACGCCGCCGCCGTCGTGCTGCATCAGTTCGGTCCCGCGGGCGAGCCGGTGTGGCGGCGCCATGTCATTCGGGCGACCTCCGGGCGTGCGATGGACGAGCAGTGCTCTTGGAGCCTCCAGGCGCGCGACCGGGAATCGCTCTTTGCCGTGCCGCCGACCACTGGAACGGATGTGGTGCAAGGCATCGGGCATGACAGCCAGATCGAATCCCGGTTCGACCTGCCGTCCTTGCTTTCGGACGTCGAAAGCGTGCAGTGGCATGACCCCGTCGCTGTCAGCCTGACACCGGGCGGCCCGTCCGCCCGGTCGACGGTCATGGGGATCAGGGCGAGCGCCGAGTTGGACGGCCGAGCCGATCCCGCTCTCCTGGAGCCTGTCGTGCTCGTCACCCCGGCGGGCCTCCTGGCCATCGATCCGGAATTCCTGGCCGGTCAGCCGTGATGTGGCGGCGTGCCCGCATCCGGTGTCAGGCCTGTGGACGGTCGTGGGCAGGCCCGAAGGCCCGCTTCTGCGGTCGCTGTGGTGATCCCCTCGACACCGGGTGTCGCCTCATCGGCACCGTGATGTCCGTCGCGGTGGGGTCCCGCCAGCCTGTCCGGCCGGTCAGTTCCCAGGCCTGGCGCGCGCTGTCCATTGCGCTGCTGGTCGGGATGATGGCGGGCATCGGTGTTGCGGCCGGCTCGCAGACGGACACGTCACCGCGAGGCGGCGACGTCGACCTGCCATCCTCCGAGGATCTCCGTGCGGGCCCGCCGGGCCGGGTGGCCGCTCCGCAGGACCGGGCATCGGCTGTCTGCCGTCCGACAGCCTGTGCCCGATGGTCTGCCGATCTCGGGATCGGCCAGGTGACGGTCGGCGGAGCCGGTGCGATCTATCACCTGCAGCCCGCGGAGCTGACCCGGTTGAACGCGTCGGACGGGCAGATCGAATGGCGACGATCGCTGCTGGTTCGCCATGGGCAACGGCGAACTGCTGTGGCAGACGAACCTCGACGCGTCCTACATCGCCTCGGCGACGTCGCTCGACGGGCTGGTGGTGATCGCCGGTGGAGTCATGGGGCGAGGCATCGGCAGGTCGACACGACCGATGTTCGTCGCAGCGGTCGATCCGGTGACCCGCGAACCCGTCTGGCGTCGCGAGGTGCGGGAAGTCTTCGCCGCCGACGGTGGACCCATCATCGTTCGACCGGATGGGCGACGGTTGGCCGCCCTGGAGCCCGCTACGGGAACCGTCCTTTGGACCCATGACCTCGAGGAGTCGGCCTTCGCGCTGGAGCGTGGGGCGCTGCTCGCGATCGTGTCGCCTGACGACATCGAGGTGGTGGACCGGGTCCGTGGAACCGCGATGCGAAGCATCGAGCGACCGGCGGAGGCCGACGGCCGGGTGGCGCTGCGCGGCACGCTGTTGACGATGTGGTCCTCGGCCGGAGTCGATCCGTCGACCCGTGAACGGTCCGATCTGTGGGTCCTCGACGTCAGCCGCCCGGATACACCGTGGCGGTCGTATCCGGGAGCCAACGGGATCGTCGCCCTGGAAGACGGCATCGTGATCGCGACCCAGCGCGATCGGTTCCTCCAGTTCCACCGGCTCGACGGCCAGGGTCGTCAGCGGTGGCTGCGAGCCATCACTCTGCCCGACCGCTCGTGCTGCTGGACCGTACAGCCGGCCGCCGATCCCCGAGGCTTCGTGGTGGTTCCCCCGTCACCGGCACGTCAGCCGATCCGGGTATTGGAGGAGGGTGACGGGTCGACCAGAGCATCGTTTCGGTTGTCCTCCGGGATGGAGGGGGCGGACGGCATGCGCTGGATCGGACCCGTGGCGATGGCCTTCGATGGGCAGCGCACCATGCTGGCGGGCCCCGCCGGCGAGGTGCAGCTGCCCGGTCGCGTCGCCGTGGTGTCGGACCAGGATCCACTGTTGGTCGTCACCGGAGAAGGCCTGGTGGCGATCGATGAACGCCAGGTATCTGACTGAGCGCGTCGTCGGTGACGGGAACGCCTACTCCAGCAACGTCAGCTCCGTGACGTCGGCGACGGTCTGCGTGTAACCGTCCAGCGACAGGGAGAGTTCGAAGGTCCTGGCCGCGAGGTCGACGTGTAGTCGTGCGTGGTCGTCACCGGCCTCCCAACGCATGGTCAGGTCGTGGTCCCCACCGTCGTCCAGGCTCCAGTCGCCCGCGAACGCAGGATGCGAGTTCCGCAGGCGGAGCAGTGCCAGGAGTTGCTGAACGACCGGGCGGGTCATCGCGTGCTCGATTTCGGCTGCGGTGTAGCGGTGGCGGTTGATGTCGCGTCCGACTCCGGTGGTGTGCAGCAACGCGACGTCGTTGTGGCCGGCGAGCAGACCGACGTAGTAGATCTGGGGAACGCCCGGCAGCCACAACTGGATCATGCGGGCGATCAGGTAGGCCCGGTCGTCAGCGCCGACGGCGTCGAAAAAGGTGGAGTTGACCTGGTACAGATCGACGTTGGACGCCGCCGCACCGGTCGCCAACCGGCTGGTGCCATGACTGTGCTCGTGGATCCCTTCGACCAATTCGTCGACCTCCTCGGCGCTCAGGAGACCGAGATGCTCGACGTCGGTGGCATCGGGGCCGACATCGATGACCCCGATGCCATCGTGGGTGTCCAGCACCGTCACCGCGTTGCGGGGTCGCATCTGGGCCCAATGGCGCAGCCGCGTCGACCGGCCCGTGTACAGGGCATGCAGGACCAGGGGAGGCAGCGCGAAGTCGTAGACCCGGTCGACCTTCTCGGCGATCTCCACCTGCCTGCGCCAGTATGAGTGGACCTCCACCAGGACCTCGATGCCGCGGGCGTGCGCCAGACTGGTGAGCTCATCGATGAACGCGAACGTCTCCGCGGTCATGAATGACGAGGTTCCCGCCGTCTTGACGGCGTAGCCCACCGCGTCCAGGCGCACCATCTCGATCCCGTGTGCGGCGAACCGGTCGAGGATCGCTTCGAGGTAGGCGCGAGATTCCGGCGCGTGAACGTCGATGTCGACCTGCTCCGGTGTGAACGTGGTCCACACGATTCGCCGGGTTCGGTCGGCGGCCTGGACGGATGTGAGTGGCAGCCCGGGCCGCGGTCGATAGATCGTGAGCAGGTCGCGTTCGCTGGCGCCGTCGGGGAAGACCTTGTCGAGGGTCAGGAACATGCCCGCGTGCGGCGATGTCTCGCCCTGGGCGAGAAAATCCCGGAATTGCGGTGACTTCGCGGAGACGTGGTTGACGATCAGGTCGGCCATGATCGGCAGCTTGCCCGCAAGTTCGTCGACGTCGTCCCACGTTCCCAGACGCGGATCCACCTCGCGGTGATCGATCGGATCGAACCCGGCATCCGATCCGTCGATCGGGTCGAAGAAGGGCAAGGCGTGGACGCCTCCGAAGGCGCCTTGCAGGGGACCCTCCAACAGCTCGCGGAG
>JBDNIX010000296.1:0-3217 GCA_041688045.1 Nitriliruptoraceae bacterium | reverse complement strand
CCCTCGCCGCCGGTGGCAACGAGGGTGACCGCATGGTCCTGGCTGGGTGGCGCAACCGGGCGATGCTCGACCGGTACGCCGCGTCGGCCGCGACGACCCGGGCGAGGGCCAACTACCAAGCGCCCGGTGACCGGCTGTGATGGCGATGCTGAGCGCCCAGCAGAGCGAGGTTGATTGGCTGCTCGCCGCCGGAGTCGATTGGGTGAAGCGGGCCACGGTCCGCTGCCCGGGTTGCGGCGCGGCTGTTGGATGGGTGAACGAGGCCTGCACCGGCGTCGCGGGCGCGCACCATGAGGTTGTGCGCCCGACGCCCGACGGGGCCATGATTCCCACCGGGGCACTGTTCCAGTGCACCGTGTTCGCCGCGGAGCGGGTGGCAAAGATCAAGCAGCAGACCGAGAGCGGGGAAGGGATCAGGCCTGCGGGGGTCAAGTACCCCTACGACGACTACGTGGCGGTGTTGCTGGAGCGGCCCGACCTCTGCCCCATCCCCACCACTGTGAACGTCTGGTGCGCCCGGTGCGAGAAGACCACGACGGTCACCGTGGCGTCGCTGATCGCCACGACGAACCAGTCGAGGGTGAGCGGGTGGAACGACCTTGAGCTTGGGCGTGGAACGCCTCGACCGCCCCGGCATCGCATCAAGTGAGGAGAGCGACCCGGGCCAGTTGACGCTGTGCTCCAGGTTGTGGAATAGTAAGCAGTAGGACAGCGCCGCCCCATTGAGGGTGGCGGTGAACAATTAGGTCCGTCCGGGGATCCGGGGAAACGTCGCTTCCAGTGGTGAGGGAGCTCCACCCCGGAGCGACCCATGCCCAAGCCCGACCCCCTTACCCCTGCTGAGCGCGCGATGCGTTCCCGCCTGGCGAGCCACGTCTCGTGGGCCAACACCGCCGACCCGACCGCCCGCACCGCCCCCGCCCGGGCTGCGTTCATGGACAGGTTCGATGTCGAGGTGCCGGCCGAGATCACCGACCCCGCCGACCGCGCCCGTCGCGCCGGCCACAACCGCTCCGCCTACTTCACCCGGCTCGCTCTCGCGTCGGCCAAGGCGCGACGCGTCGCGGGTGAGCTGTGAGTCCCCCTGGCCGCGGGGAGGAGGGCCACGCTAAGGCCCTCGTCCCGAACGTCGAGGCCACCACCAAGCGGACCGACACCGACCATCTTAGCGCCATGCCCATCCCCACCACCAGTGTGGTGGCCCGGTGACCGCCGTATTCGTGAACGTCTGGCGCGACGCTGTGTGGAACACCCACATGGACCCAGCGGTGAAGCTCACCGCGTTGGCGATGTCGCGGTACGCCGACTACGGCACCGGTGAAGATTGCTACCCCGGCACGATGCACATCGCGTTGGATACCGGATTCTCAGGCCGGCACGTGTCCCGCCTGCGGATCCAATTGGAGCGTCTCGGCTGGATCGAGACGGTCACGCCAGGAGGCCGGCGGGGAGGGAATCGGGCCACCAAGTACAGGCTCATCATCGCCACGACCCATGACATCCACGACACGACCCATGACACGGGTGTCATGGGTCAGGTGCCCACGACCCATGACATCTGCGCGCCGACCCATGACATCTGCGACACGACCCATGACACGGGTGTCCACCTACCACCCCACCACCCGAACGTAAGTGAGGGTGGTGGGGGAGCGGATGACGACGACGGGACTGGCGTCCCGCCGTCGCCCCCGCTGACCAAGGAAGAACAAGATTGGAACTGGTGGGCGGGGACATGGATCACGTTCCACGCCGGTGGCAAGTTCCCGAAGACCAAGAAGCCCGACCCGACCAACCCCGCCCTCATCGCCCTCGTCATCGACCGGCTCAACACCGGGTGGATGGAGGGCACTCTCGCCGATCGGGCTTGCGTCGATCTGCCGGCCATCAAAGGATCCGCGACCGGACTGCTCATCAAGCGGCTCACCGACCTCCCATCCGCACCTGACGATGCCGGCCGTTGGACCAACGCGGCGTACGAACAGGCCGGCTATCACCTGATCGCGTGGGCGGGGGACGTTTACTCAGGGATTAACCGCCGAGACGAGGAGTCAGGCCCCTGCGACGAATGCACACTCGCCGCCGGACCGCTCCTCGACTCGGCGTCCATTGCTCCCCCTTTGCCGGACAGGGACCACTTCGGCGGAGAACCCGAGGATGACACCCCGGAGCAGGCCCTCGCCTACGCCAGAGGCATCCGAGACCTCTCATTGGTAGCGAAGATCTTGGCCATCGAGTGCACCCACGACGACGACGATTGAAGGAGAAACTATGACCGAGAAGTTGTACAAGTCATCCGGCCGGCGGGGAGCGAAGTGGCGGCGCATCAGGCTCGAAATCTTGGAACGTGACGGGCACCGCTGCGCCTACTGCGGAGGCCCCGCGGGATCCGTCGATCATGTCCTGCCCATCTCCACCCACCCGCACCTAGCTGTAGACGAGACCAACCTCGTCGCGTGCTGCGGGCGGTGCAACCGGATCAAGGCCGCCCGTTCACCTTTGCCGGCCAGCCCATCCCAACCGGCAATGGCGGCGACGACCCCGGCGATGATGCGTGGCTACGGGCCGGAGCACCAGCCGCCTGTTCCTCCCCGCGACCACAACGGCATCCCACGCCCGTGTGAATCGTACGGAGGCCCCGAGGGCGGCCACATCGGATTCTGGTACGGGTCGGGACGCGACCAGTCGTGCCACTCACGTCTTTGGGGTGGGGATCAGCCCAAGGACGCGTGGCAGTACAACCCCGATTACGTCTGGCGCTGAGCTGGGTGAAGCTGACGACGGTGGAGATGCACACGATGGCGTGATTGGTGGCTGTGTGGCTCCCTGCCGGCTTGTTAGGCCGGCGATGGGTGACGAGGGCGGGGGCCACCCCCACGACGAGGGACCACAAGCGGCTCGCGCCACCCGGTACAGGCACCTTCCCGCATTCGCGAAAGTCACCGCCGGCGGAGCGGTAGGTGGGGCCGAAGCCGATCAGAAGTTGGGGGCATGGATGCTCCGTTCATCCGGTCCCTCCCCCCGATCCCCCCGATCGGAATCCTGAGTCTTTAGACGTGAAAGCCGCATCTGCTGTTAGTGGTGCAACTGTTCCACAAGGCTCCCCTCGTTCACCCCTGTTTCGACCTGATAGATCGGGCATTCACGCTCCCCGCCGACCTGCACTTTCATGGCTAACGACAGCGCAAAGAGGTAGATAAACGACGCCTATCGGGTG
>JBDNIX010000295.1:0-2742 GCA_041688045.1 Nitriliruptoraceae bacterium | reverse complement strand
GCCGATGGGGGGGATGGACCCCATCGAGCGCCTGCGGGTCTGTCAGGACGCCATGAGCCGTGTCCATGCCAGTCACGCCCCGGTCGGCGCGGGTTTTCTCATCGGCCTGGGCGACTTCGCCCCGCCGACCATTCATGCGATGGCCTCGCGGGCCGCGGTCAACAGCCGCGTGTTCAACTTCCTGGTCACCAACGTGCCCGGTCCGCAGATCCCGATCTACTGTCTTGGCGCCCGGCTGCTCGGGGCGTTCCCGTTCACACCGCTGGCCGCCAACCACTCGTTCGGGGTCGGCGTCATGTCCATCGACGGGTGGATGAACTTCGGCTTCACGGCCGACTACGACGCGCTACCCGACGTCGAGCGGATCACTGGGCATCTCGTGCGATCGGTGACGGAACTGCTGCGTTCGGCCGAGGCGGCGGATGAACAGAAGGGACGCCTGTCGCGGCTGCCCCGGACCGGTTCGGAAGCGGACGTCATCACCCCGTATCCGACCCTGGCCGATGCGGACGGATCGACCGCCGGAGCCGGGGACGTCGTCGATGGTTGACGGCAACGGGCCCGACGTGCGGTTGGAGGTGGTCCGCCTGGATCCCACCGTGCCGCTGCCGGCCTACGCGCACGATGGCGATGCCGGGATGGATCTGGCGGCGGCGGCCGACGTCACCCTGGCGCCGATGGGTCGTGCGGCCGTCCCAACCGGGTTGGCCGTGGCCATCCCACACGGGTGGGTCGGGCTCGTACATCCTCGATCCGGCCTGGCCCGCCGACACGGTGTGACCGTTGCCAACGCTCCGGGCACGATCGACGCCGGCTATCGCGGCGAGATCCAGGTGCTGCTGATCAACCTCGGCACCGACGCCGTCAGCCTGCAACGCGGGGACCGCATCGCCCAACTCCTGCTCCAGCCGGTCGGACGGGCCGACATCGTCGAGGTGCATCGACTCGACGACACGACGCGGGGGACCCGTGGGTTCGGGTCCACCGGTGTGGCGGGCGGGCAGACCCCGGCCTGACGCCAGTGGTTTTGCGAACATACGTTCGGTAGTATCGGTGCCATGGTGCAGATGTCCCCCTGGCAGGGCTCCTTGCTGGCGGCCGAAGAGGTCGCCGGGTTCGACCCGGCCTGTGCCGGCATCGTTCGCCATGAGCTGTCCCACGGTGCCTGGCTCGATCATCTCCCCGGTTGGCTGCGCGGGGCGGACGCGCTGTTCGACGAAGTCGTTGCCGCGATGTCGTGGCAGCAGGGCACCGAACGGATCCAGGGTGAGCACGTCCCGCGTCCACGTCTGATCGCCAGCGTCGCCGTGGCGGCGCTGCAGGGTTACCTGGACGTGCTCGGCAAGGCCGGTGAGGTGCTGTCGCGGCGCTACGGGGTGGACTTCGAACGCGTCGGCGTCAACCTCTACCGGGACGGTCGTGACTCGGTTGCCTGGCACGGCGACCGGATCGCCAGGGACCTGCCGTCGGCGACGATCGCGATCGTGTCGCTCGGGCAGGCCCGCCCCTTCCGTGCCCGACCTGCGGAAGGCGGGACCTCGATGGGGTTCCGGCTCGGCCACGGTGACCTGCTGGTGATGGGTGGATCCTTCCAGCGCACGTGGAAGCACGCGGTTCCCAAGCTACGGGCCGCAGGTCCGCGGATCAGCGTGACCTATCGTCACCCGTACCCGCGGCGCGCAACCTGACGCAACGGCAAGGGCCGCGCTGGTTGCCCAGCGCGGCCCCGACCGTTCGTACTCGGTGCGACTAGCCCAGGGAGAACTCCCCGACCGGACCGAACCGGCTGTAGGTGTCGTTGTCGACACTCACATCCGGGTAGTCGACCGCGGTGATCGTCCCGAGGTTCTGGATGTACTCCGACAGGGACTGCTGGTAGGTGAGTCCGACCCGGGTGAAGTCCAGGCCCTCGAACATCACGTAACCGTCCGATCCGCCCAGCAGGAAGTCGATGCTCGCCATGGTGAACATCTCGTCACCACCCACGAGTACGCCATCCTCGACCAGCACGACCTCGGTGTCGTCCGCAAGGGTGACAACGGCGTCCACGATGCGTTCACCTTCGGTGATCAGCTCGGTGTCGTCGTCGTTGCGGACCTGTGCCGGCAGATCGGTGTCGAAGGTGAATTCGACCCCGCTCCACTGGCCATGGGCGCCGGAGGCATCAGGGAGCGAACTGACACTGCGCTCCAGGGCGGAGTGCAGCGTTTCGCCGTCGATCTCCGTCACCGAGACGATGTTGGAGAACGCCGCGACGTTGAAGGTGTCCAACTCGGTCAGGTCGCCTGCGTCAATGACCGAGTTGTTGCGGATACCGCCACCGTTCTGCAGGGCGATGTCCGCTTCCGGAACGTCGAACTCCGCGGCACGTTGCTGAGCGGAGTAGACCATCGAGTCCGTCAGGAGGTTGCCGAGGTTGGTCTCACGGGACCGGACACCGGGGGTCTCCTCTCCACGACGGCCATCGAGCGGAACTTCAGAAATACCGATGACGGTGGTCTCAAGATCCGCGACAAAGTCGGCGACGGGTGCCACGACCGTGTCGGCGACAACCTGGTTGCTGTCACCTTCGAAGGGAACCGGGATCAGGCCTCCCGACCCCACATAGACGAGGTTGCCATCTGCATCGAGGTTCAGGGTCAACTGTCCGATGTCGGTGTAGTTACCCGGCACGGTGACGATCGGGACCGATTGGCCGTCAGCGTCGTCAACGCGCACGGGGTAGCCATCACCGAGTGATTC
>JBDNIX010000034.1:0-5025 GCA_041688045.1 Nitriliruptoraceae bacterium | reverse complement strand
TCGGCTGCAACAGCCCCTGCTCACGGATCGATGCCTGAAGCTCGTCGAGGTCGCCGAGGTCCTGGCGGTGACGACGGCCGATGCGGATCGAGCCGATCGGCCGGTCCAGCTCGATGTGCCCGTCGCGGCTACCCACGCTCATCACCTGCCCGCCCCGGTCGCGCCGCTACGGCAGCAGCCACCAGCTCGTCGTCGCCGAGCAGGTCGGCCAGCGTGTCGCCCGCCAACAGCCGGGCCAGCACCCCATGACGCAGCACGCCGGTCGCGGATCCGTGGCCGAGCGTGATCCGCAGCAGCCCGATCCACCCCTCGTGCGGCACGTCCAGCTGGGCGCGCAGCGCCTTGTCACGCCGCAACGTCTCGTAGGCGGCGTGCCGGTCACCGATGTCGGCCAGCCTGGCACAGATGTAGGCGACCGACGTCCAGGTCGTGGCCGGCGGCCAGCCCAGCAGCATCAGCAGCCGGGTGGTGTGCTCCACGACCCACACCCCATCACCGGGGCCGTCGTGACGGTCATGGTCGCCTGCGGCATGAAGGGCCGGGTGGTAGTCGGCCAGGGCGACCTGCCGATCGGAGAACCGCTCGGCGTCATGGAACACCGAGTAGCGTGCCCGGCGTGCCCGGTCGGTCGAGGTCAGCAGCCCGTTGGCGCGGTGCTCGGCGATCAGGGTGATCCGCACCGCGACGGTGACCACCGCCCACGGATCTCCGGCCGTACGGGCAGAGGCGTTCTGCATGGCCTCGAACGCGGCAACGGCCGCATCGCCGGGCTGCTGGCCGTACTTGCGCGCCAGGCCGGCGTAACGATCGGCCGCGAACGCCATCAGCGCCGCAGCCTCACGGTTGCGGCGCCAGGCACCCGGCCCAGCGTGGTGCAGACGCACCAGCAGTGCACGCAACCCCTCGGGGTCGGTGAAGGCCGGCTCGGCGGATGCGTCCACCGGGCTGGCCGGCGGCGCCAGCAGCCGTGCCGTCATCGGGACACCCCCGTGCGTGCCGCCGACGGTTGCGGGTCGTGGCGGGCACCGAACGCGGTGAGCGGTGCGAGCTGTGATGCCCGCGATGTCGCGCTCGCCCGTGCGATCGCGCGGCGGCCGGTGCCGGCCTGTCGCCGCAGTGCGCGGCGGGGCAGCCGGTTGGCCTGGGCGGTCCAGACGATCCCGCGACCTGTCGCCCGGCCCGAACTCTGCGCGAGCGCGTCGCTTGCCCGCATCCACCGCACCTCGTCGCCACGCCACCGTGCCATCCTGTCGGCGGCGGACGCGGCGGGCAGGGAAGGGTCGTGCCGCTTGAGACGATCGAACGCCTCAGCATCGGGCACGCCTACCGCCGCCGTAGTGGGGGCGTCGGGGACGCGCGGCGACGGCGTAGTGCGCCTGAGCTCGGGCCGGTTGCGGTCAGCTTCCATGTGCTGCTCCTTGCGTCGCGACGGTCAGGTCCGACTGACGTGTGGCATCGTGCGGCGCTACCTCGGCCGGCTCCCGGCCGGGTCGAGCCGGCCTGGACCGCCCACCGGGACGCCGGCACAGGCCTTCGGCGGCCGGTAGCGAGTGGCGGTCATCGCCCGACCGCCGTTCGGGCCGGCCCGGAAGCCGCTGGGTGGCCGGCGGTGCGGTAGGCGGAACGGATCGTCGCCACCACCTCGTGTTCGGGGAGGCCGGCATGGCGTGCTGCGGCTCCGCGCAGCTGGTGGGCCTGGTCTTCGGGCAGGTGTTGCTCGGCGTAGCGGCAGGCCGCCCAGAACAGCGCGTGGTTGCGGTTGCCCTCCCCACGCGACGCCACCCACCCCGCGAGCCGCTGGCCGTCCACGCCTACCGCCGTGGTGGGGGACGGGGCGGGACGGGGCGGCCCGGGTGGGTGCAGCAGGCGCCGGAGCGCAACCGCGTCAACCGGTCGGGTGTCACGGCCGACGGCGATCAGCTCGTAGCCGCACCGCTGTCCGTCGGTCGTGACCACCTGGGACGGCGGGACCAGCACGTACCCGCCGGCGCCACGAAAGTCGACATGCGCCCCCGGCTCGGCCCACGAGCGTTGCGGCCGACCCGGCCGCGTCGGGTAATACAGGTGCAAGCCGCGGGAGGGGGTCCGCACGACGGCCGCCCATCCGTCGGTCAACCCGGCGGTGCGGGCACGCTCCAGCGAAACGAACCCGGACCCGGCCGGACGGCGATCGACATCGACGACCTCGACCCGGCCGCCGGTCGCCAGGCCGACGTTGGCGTCCGGCCACCGTCGCCACCACCGGGCCACCTCACCACGGTCGCAGGTGGCGTCCAGCAGACCGTGACGAGTCAGTGGCCGCTTGCCGTCCGGCGTGCACGGGAACACCGCCATGCCCGTCTGCGCGTAGGCCAACGCCGCATCGCCCGCAGAAGGCTCGCCGACAGCGGCGAGCAGACCAGCCATCCCCGGGTCAGCGACCCCAGGACGATCGGTGAGAGACGGGTCGGGCTCCACGGCAGCTCCTTGTCAGAAAGCCCACCGTCCACCTCCCTCGTGTCACACCTGTGGCAGAACCCGTGTCACACCTGTGGCAGCCCAAGATTCTCCGTGTCACGTCCACGAAAGTTGCCCTGCCACGGCAACAGCGCGTGGCAACAGCGTGTCAGGGCTGCTGCGGCACCTCCCGAAGCAACAGCGAGTGCGACGACGCTGGGACCGAGGTGGCCATGACCAGCCTGCCTGTCGCTGGTTGGAGATCCAGACGCCCGATCCGGTCGTGACCGCCACGCGGCCGCGCAGTGGGGCGACGCCGCAGCACGAAACGGTATGGCCGGTCAGCTCGCCTCGCCGCGCTGGCTGGTGAGCGTGGCGAAGACACGTTCGGTGTCAGCAGTTGGGGTCACCGGGACGCCGAAGGTGCCGTCGGCGTCGGCGTCGTCGTCGTAGCACTTTCGCAGGCGAGTCCACAGCTGCGCGATGCGGTCACCACGCCCGCGGGCGTGCTCGATCTGCGCCCACGCGACATAGAGCAGCTCGCACGGGTCGCACAGCTTGAGGCCGTGCCGCACGGCGTGCTCAGCCTCATCGAGCCGCCCGGCTTCGAGCAGCGCTGTAGCGGCGTCGAGTGCAGCGTCTTGGAGCCGGGCGGTCGCTTGGTGCTCAAGGTCGGTGGCCCATGACACCGGCATGTCGTCAAACGGTGCGCCGCGGATGAGCGTGAGCGCAACAAGCAGCCGGTCGAGGCGTTCGTCGCCATCGAGGTGGCGTGCGGCGTCGAGGTGTCCGAAGGCCACGTCGAGATCGGTGGTCGTCTGCGGCGAGAGCAGGACGGTCTGCTCGCCGGAGCCACGTCGAGGCACCAGAAGTTCACCGTCAGGGGTCGTGCCCAGCTCGCTGCGGAGTCGCTTGAGCGCGCTGCGGACCCGGTTGCTGCTGCCGGCAGCCTGGCCGGCCCACACCGCGTCCTCGAGCTGGCCGGTCGTCGCGGCGGGGTGGGTGGCGAGGTAGGCGAGGATCTCTCGGAGGATCGAGCTGAGGGTGTCGACCAGCTCGCCACCGAGGGTGACCGTGACCGGGCCCAGCAGGGCGATCTCGCACCACCCCCGAACCTCGAAGACCTTGTCGTCGCGCACGGCCACCTCGTGGACCGGATCCACGTCGCTCGCCATGACCTCGGCGGTGTCGAGCCCGGCGAGCTCGTCGGTCACCAGATCCGGGTCGAAGTCCGGACTGTCGAGCACGAGGTGACGACCGTCCGGCTGGTGCAGCACCCGGTGTTGGTTGTCGAGGCGGAGCCGCCACCGGGCCTCGGCCGTTGACGTCGGGTCGGCGGTGACCACACCGACCAGATCCACGTTCTCGGGCAGGTGCGGGACGGTGGCAGGGTCGTGGCAGACGATCAGGCGCGGGAGCCGGTCGTCGGCCACGATGCCTTGCGCGACCTCGTCGGCTGCGGCAGCAACCTCGGCCTTCGGGTCATCGATCAGGCGGAGCTGCTCGATACTCGTGCCAGCAGTGCCGCCGGCGACGGTGACCTCCACCGGCCCTGCCGTGCGCGAGGTTGCGACCTCGAGAGCGAACGCACGAAGTTGCCGGTCAACACCCGAGGCGCCATCGCCGCTGATGGACAGCACCCTCATCGCAGCCACGTTGGCGAGCACCGTCGCAGTTCCGACGCGACCCAGCGTGACGAGCAGCGGCAGCCCGATCGATCGGCGTGGGCCACGGGCACCAAGCGTCGCGATCCACCGCACCGGCCCGCCGTCGCCAGGTGCGTCGTCACGCCACGGCGCTGGCGGCGGGCCCGGCAGGCGGTCATCGTGTTCGAAGGTCAGGGTCACCGATCCGTTGTCATCCGCGGCGACCAGCACTGGGGCAGCGTGTTCGGGGATCGAGCACAGCAGATCCGCAAGCTCATCGAGCAGCTCGTCAGGCACGGCCGCAGCGTCCAGCCGCGCCGTCTGCGCGGCCTGCTCATCGGTGAGCGGCGGGAGACGAACCTTCACCGGGCGTTGCTGGAGCGCGACACGCCGACGGCGGCGCAGCAACGTCAGCACCCCGCCGCCGAGCAACATCGTGGCCGCAGTACCGGCCGCCAGACCGGCCGGTGTGCCCCAGCTCGTTCGTTCCACCTCCACATCGCCGTCGGCATCCGCGCGGCTATCCGGACCGGCATCGTTCGCATCGGTCTGGTCGCCGGCTGCGGCCGATGTTCGGGTGTCACCGGCATCGCCGGCGTCGCCTGGAACCGTTGGACCGCTGCCGTTGTCCGATGGTGCGCCTGGCTGAGGGCCTGCTCGGCCAGGCAACTGCGGCTCGACCGGCTTGTTCGTCTCCTCGGTGCGATCGGCGTCTCGCTGCTCGCCTTCTGGCTCAGCCGGCCCGGTTGTGGTAGCGGCGACGTCGTCGATCGGAGGGATCACCAACTTCTGACCTGGATAGATCAGATCCGGGTCATGGGGAGGAAGCAGCCGATCGGCGTTCGCATCGATCAGCTCACGCCAGTAGGACGCGATCTGCCCCTGCGACGGTGGGGTGCCGTGTGCGCCGTCGAGCGTCGCCTCGGCGATCGACCAGAAGTGC